>NZ_WIWL01000111.1:0-79194 GCF_009600105.1 Pseudomonas sp. FSL R10-0056 | reverse complement strand
CCATCGGCCAGCACGGTATCCGCACCCGTCAGCACCACACTGGCCTGGGCCCGCAAGCGCTGCACCGCCGAGCGCGCTTCTGGCCCGGTGATCCACTGGCTTTCGCCGTTGGCCATCGCGGTGCGGCCATCAAGGCTCATGGCCATTTTGACCCGTACGAACGGCAGACCGTGCTCCATGCGCTTGAGAAAACCAGGGTTCAACGCCCGGGCATCGGCTTCCAGCACACCACTGCGCACTTCAATACCGGCATCGGCCAAACGCTTGAGGCCACGCCCGGCAACTTCCGGGTTGGGGTCCTGCATGGCTGCAACCACACGCGCCACACCTGCGCTAATCAGCCCTTCGGCGCACGGTGGGGTGTGCCCATGATGGCTGCACGGCTCAAGGGTGACATAGGCCGTGGCGCCCCGCGCCAGCTCACCGGCCGCGCGCAAGGCGTGGACTTCGGCATGGGGCTCGCCGGTGCGCACATGCCAGCCTTCGCCGACGATCTGCCCGTCACGTACGATGACGCAACCGACACGGGGGTTGGGGTGAGTGGTGTACAGCCCGTTGCGCGCCAGCTCGATGGCCCGCGCCATGTAATGGGTGTCTAAAATCGATTGTTCTGTGGACTGGATCATTCTTTGGAAGGCTCACGGGCAAGACGGTCGATCTCTTCGCGGAACTCGTTCAAGTCCTGGAAACGTCGATAGACCGAGGCAAAGCGGATATAGGCCACTTCGTCGAGCTTTTGCAGCTCGCCCATGACCAGTTCACCAACAACCAGCGATTTGACTTCGCGTTCGCCAGTGGCGCGCAGCTTGTGCTTGATCCGGGCCAGCGCGGCTTCAAGACGCTCGACACTCACCGGGCGCTTTTCCAGCGCACGCTGCATGCCGGCGCGCAGCTTTTCTTCATCGAACGGCTGGCGGCTGCCGTCCTGCTTGATAAGGCGGGGTAATACCAACTCAGCTGTTTCAAAGGTGGTGAAACGTTCACCACAGGCCAGGCATTCACGCCGGCGGCGCACCTGGTCGCCCTCGGCAACCAGACGCGAGTCGATGACTTTAGTGTCGTTGGCACCGCAGAAGGGACAGTGCATGGTGGCAGCCAACAAAAATGGGGAGCGCCATGTTAGCGCATCCCACTGGCAAGACAAGCCATAGGCTTTACGGTATACAGACGGGCTACTATCTTTTACACAATCTGATACACCGACTGACCTGCCGCTGGAGCCGTGTATGCCGCTACGAACGCTTGTTTTGCTGTGCCTTGCCAGTTTGCTGGTCGCTTGTAGCAGTGAGCCGCCAAAATCGGCACAGCCCCAAGTGCTGACGCAGCCAAAAACCGATGCCCCGGCTGACCTTGGCCCGCTGCCGTCATATCAGCGCGAGTTGAGCGGAGTGCTGACCGGTGTGCCGGCAGGCGCCGAGGTCGAGCTGGCCATGCTGATCGTTGACGATCGTGGCCGCCCCCAAGGCTTGATGGCCAGCAGCAAGATCCTCGGCAACAGCCAGGCGCTGCCCTTCAAGCTGCGCTTCAACCCGCAAGCCTTCCCGACCGGGATGCGGGTCGAGCTGCGCGGCCGCGCCAGCCAGTCCGGGCAATTGATCCTGCATCTGCCTTCGCGGATCATCAACCAGCCCACCACGCAGGCGCTGGGTACCCTGGCCTTCGTCAAAGCACCATGAATATACCGTTTGGCCTGCAGCAGTCGTTGAGCGAGTTGCTGGGTGATGCGCGGCTGGTGGCGACCGACTTGCCCGGCACCGCGCTCAAACTCTGGTTGATCGATGCCCACAATATGGATCGCGCCTTCACCCCCGACGAAACCCGGCGCATTCTCTACGAACCTCCCTACTGGGCCTTTTGCTGGGCCAGCGGGCTGGCGCTCGCACGCTTTCTGGCCGAGCAACCGCAGTGGGTCAAGGGCAAGCGCGTTCTGGATTTTGGTGCCGGTTCGGGCGTTGCACCGATTGCAGCAGCCAGGGCCGGGGCGCTGGAAGTGGTGGCCTGTGACCTTGACCCGCTGGCACTGGCGGCCTGCAGGGCCAATGCCCAGCTCAACGATGTCGCGCTGGGCTACTCCAGCGATTTTTTTGCCGAGGCGGACCGGTTCGATCTGATCCTGGTGGCTGATGTGCTCTACGACCGCGAAAACCTGCCGCTGCTGGATCAGTTCCCTAGCCGCGGCCAGCAGACCCTGGTAGCCGATTCCCGCGTACGCGACTTCAAGCACCCGCTTTATCGGCAACTGGCCATGCTCAAGGCCCTGACCCTGCCCGACCTGGCCGAGCCCCACGAATTTCGCAACGTCAGCCTGTATCACGCACAACGCGAGCCTGTGCCTTTCAGCCACTGCGCCCAGCCTTTATAGTTGCTCTTATTTACCTGCTTCGAGACACGAAATGAATCAGCCTACGCCTTCTTACAGCTTCGACGTGACCTCCACTGACTTCGACAGGCTGGTAGTCCAGGCCTCATTCGACCAACCCGTACTGGTGGATTTCTGGGCCGAGTGGTGCGCTCCCTGCAAGGTGATGCTGCCGATCCTGGAGCAAATTGCCGAGGACTATCAGGGCGAACTGCTGCTGGCCAAGGTCAACTGTGATGTCGAGCAGGATATTGTTGGCCGCATTGGCATTCAGACCTTGCCCACCGTGGTGCTGTTCAAGGACGGCAAAGTGGTCGACGGTTTCCAGGAAGCCCAGCCGGAATCAGCGATCCGTGCCATGCTCGCGCCCCATGTGGTGATGCCTGAAGCTGCGGTTGAAGACCCGCTGGTTCAAGCCCAGGCGCTGTTTGCCGAAAGCCGTTTTGCCGATGCTGAAGCCTTGCTCAAAAGCATCCTGACTGAAGACAACAGCAACGCCAAAGCGCTGATCCTGTATGGCCGCTGCCTGGCTGAACGTGGCGAGCTGACTGAAGCACAAGCGGTGCTGGATGCGGTCAAGAGCGACGAGCACAAGGCCGAACTGGCCGGGGCCAAGGCGCAACTGACGTTCTTGCGCCAGGCAGCGGACTTGCCGGATGTGGCCGACCTGAAGACCCGCGTGGCACAAAACCCGCAAGACGACGAAGCGGCGTATCAACTGGCAATCCAGCAACTGGCACGCCAGCAATATGAAGGCGCACTGGACGGGCTACTGAAACTGTTCACCCGCAACCGCAGCTACAACGAAGGCATCACCCACAAGACCCTGCTGCAGGTGTTCGACCTGCTGGGCAATGATCACCCGCTGGTCACCACCTACCGCCGCAAGCTGTTTGCTGCGCTGTACTAAACCCCGATACATATCTGTAGATACTCTGTTGCAGGTCAAGCCCTATTGTGGGAGCGAGCCTGCTCGCGAACGACCTTCGCGAGCAGGCTCGCTCCCACAGTTGCAGTGTTCCTGTAGCTGCCAAACGCAGCCTCGTCCCTCGGCAGCTGCTACGGGAGTTTTTGTTACGCCACGTCAACCCAGCTGTAAATCGGCGAATCAGCACCGCTAACCACTTTCACCTCGGCACAATGGCGCAGGCGCACCAACAAGCGTTTGCCTGCTCCCGTGCTGCCGGTCAGCGCTTCAAGCTGCCCCAGCAATTCAGGCCCGCTGATCTGTCCAGCCTTGCGCAGCAAATCCTTGGTGGCTTCCCACACGGCATCATCCTGATTCGCAGGTTTTGCGGGCGGCTGGCTGATCGGTGCTTCACTGACGTGCAGTTGCGCGCCCAGCTTTATCCAGTCGCTCTCATCCAGCTCCACGGTCAAATCCACCGGCCAGTCGCCTATCGTTCCGCGAATGCGCACCATCGTCGTGCTCCTCAATTTTCTTGCAGCCATGCTCCCACGCGCCTTGCGTAACGCCAAGCACACGGGCAAACTCTCGCAACAGTTGTTATAAGATCACATAACAATATTTTCACATTTCTGCTGGAGTGCTCCCATGCGCCGTTTGCTTCTTGCTTTGCCGTTTGCCTTGTTGCCGCTGGCGATGGCTCACGCCGCCGACGATCATGATCACGACCATGAACACAGCAGCCTGGCGCCCCATGAACATGGCGTAGGCAGCTTGAATGTCGCGCTCGACGGCCAGACCCTGGAACTGGACCTGGATGGCCCGTCGATGAACCTGGTGGGCTTTGAACACGTTGCTACCACTGATGCTGACAAGGCCAAAGTCAGCTCGGTACGCAAACAACTGGAAGACCCACTGGTGCTGTTCAGCATCCCCAAGGCCGCCGGTTGCACAGCTGAAGCGCAGGAACTGAAAAGCCCGCTGTTCGAACCGGCGCCGGAAGAAGGCAGCGCCAAGGGCGAGCACCATCACAGCGATATCGAAGCCCACTATGCGTTTACCTGCAGCACGCCGGACGCTTTGAAAGCGCTGGATCTGGCGCAGTTTTTCAAGACATTCCCCGGCACCCATAAATTCAAGGTACAACTGATCGGCCCGAGCGGTCAGCAAGCCGTGGAAGTGACAGCCAAGGCACCTGTGCTGAAGTTTTAAACAGCTCCCACAGAAAGACTTCCACCAACTCCCAGGCGATCTCCTCCCCCAATGACCCAAGCACTTATCGAACTGAGCGACCTGAGTTTCCGCTGGCCGGGGCACCCCGTGCTACTGGATATTCCGGCGTTTCGCCTGCAAGCAGGTGAAACCCTGTTCCTCAAAGGCCCCAGTGGCAGTGGCAAAACCACTTTGCTGGGGTTGCTTGGCGGCGTGCAAAAAGCCAACAGCGGCAGCATCCGCTTGCTCGGCCAGGAGCTGGGAGAGCTGGGTTCCGGGGCCCGTGACCGTTTCCGGGTTGACCACACGGGCTATATCTTCCAGCAATTCAATTTGCTGCCATTTTTGTCGGTTCGCGAGAACGTCGAGCTGCCTTGCCACTTTTCCAAACTGCGTGCCAGCCGCGCCGTGCAACGCCACGGCAGTGTGGATAACGCCGCGCAAACCCTGCTGGCCCATCTGGGCCTTAAAGACCCGGCCCTGCTGGAGCGACGTGCAGACTCGTTATCCATCGGCCAGCAGCAGCGTGTTGCCGCCGCCCGCGCACTGATCGGTCAGCCCGAACTGGTGATTGCCGACGAGCCCACATCAGCGCTGGACGCGGACGCTCGCGAAGCCTTTATCCAGCTGCTGTTTGCCGAATGCCGTGAAGCGGGTGCCAGCCTGTTGTTTGTCAGCCACGATCAAAGCCTGGCCCCTCTGTTCGACCGTAACCTGTCGTTGTCTGAACTCAATCGCGCCGCCCTGTCGGTAGAGGTCTGAGATGTATCTGTTTCGTCTAGCGTTGGCCAGCCTGGCCAACCGCCGCTTTACCGCACTGCTGACCGCCTTCGCCATTGCCCTGTCGGTGTGCCTCCTGCTGGCCGTGGAACGGGTCCGCACCGAAGCCCGCGCCAGCTTCGCCAGTACCATCAGCGGCACCGACCTGATCGTGGGTGCCCGCTCGGGCTCGGTCAATCTGCTGCTGTATTCGGTGTTCCGCATCGGCAATGCCACCAACAATATTCGTTGGGACAGCTTTGAACATTTCGCCAACAACCCGAAAGTGAAATGGGCCATCCCCATGTCCCTGGGCGACTCGCACCGCGGCTATCGGGTGATGGGCACCAGCGAGGCGTACTTCGAGCACTACCAGTACGGCCACAAGCAAAACCTGAAACTGGCCAGCGGCCGTCCTTTTGCCAGCGATCCGTTCGAAGTGGTACTGGGTGCCGAAGTCGCCGATGCCCTGCATTACAAACTGGGCGACAAACTGGTGCTGGCTCATGGCGTGGCGGCGATCAGCCTGGTCAAGCACGACGACAAACCGTTCACCGTGGTTGGCATTCTCGCGCGCACCGGTACCCCGGTGGACCGCACGCTGCATATCAGCCTGGGCGGTATGGAAGCAATCCATATCGACTGGCATAACGGCGTGCCCGCCCACGGTGCCGGGCGTATCAGCGCTGACCAGGCCCGCAATATGGACCTAACCCCCCAGGCCATCACTGCGTTCATGCTGGGCCTGAACAGCAAAATTTCGACTTTTGCCCTGCAACGGGAGATCAACGATTTTCGCGGTGAGCCGATGATGGCGATTTTGCCCGGCGTAGCCCTGCAGGAACTCTGGAGCTTGATGAGCACTGCTGAAAAAGCGTTGTTTGTGGTGTCGCTGTTTGTGGTACTGACCGGACTGATCGGCATGCTCACCGCAATCTTGACCAGCCTCAATGAGCGGCGCCGCGAGATGGCGATCTTGCGCTCCGTGGGCGCCCGCCCTTGGCATATCGCCACGTTACTGGTGTTCGAAGCACTGGCTCTGGCACTCGCCGGAGTGATCGCCGGTGTCGGTCTGTTGTATGTGTGCATTGCCGTCGCGCAAGGCTATGTGCAATCGAACTACGGGTTGTATTTGCCACTGGCGTGGCCAAGTGAATATGAATGGACGCTGCTCGGCGGTATTCTGGCAGCGGCCCTGTTGATGGGCTGCGTGCCTGCCTGGCGCGCCTACCGACAATCGCTGGCAGATGGTCTGTCCATTCGTTTATGAGCTTACATTTATGAAAAGGTCTGCAATGTCTCGCGTGCTGCTGGCACTGTTACTGCTGGTTGCGACGCCGCTGTTGGCGGCCGAACCGAAAGAGCTGACCTGGTCGGAAATGATCCCGGCGGATGCGCCGCCTGAAGCACCGGACATGACGCCCCTGCATGACCTCTCGCAGATGGGCAATATGGAAGCCGCCCCGGCAGCCAGGCAGGACTTGCCCAATGCGCCGGTGGTCCCGGCGCTGGATGGTCAGTTGATTCGCCTGCCGGGGTATATCGTGCCCCTTGAAGTCAGCGAAGACGGGCGCACCACGGACTTTTTGCTGGTGCCGTACTTCGGTGCCTGCATCCATGTACCGCCACCGCCGTCGAACCAGATCGTGCACGTGACCAGCAAGGAAGGGGTCAAACTCGACGAGTTGTACCAGCCGTACTGGATCGTGGGCGCGCTGCAGGTCAAGGCCAGCACTAGCGAACTGGCGGATGCGGGGTATCAGATGGATGCGCAGCGGATCGTGGTGTATGAATTGCCGGAGTAACCCCAAAGGCCCCTCACCCTAGCCCTCTTCCAGTGGGAGAAGGGACTGAAAGCAAAAGCAGGTTTGCGCAACGCCACCCATCAGCTCCCTCTCCCTCCGCGAGAGGGTTGGGGTGAGGAGCTCTGGGCAATTAACGAATTTTTCACAACTTCACGCTTTCATTGAGCTGGGTCAACTGAACAGGCCTGGGCGCTCATTACCATTGGTTATATAAATTTTAAATATCCAAATGGAGCTCCCATGCACAAGTCTTTGCTCAGCGCAGCCGCCCTTGCGCTCGCCGTCGTCGCCCCTCTTGCCCACGCGCACACGGAAGGCGACATCATCGTGCGTGCCGGTGCTATCACGGTAAACCCGAAAGCCGACAGCTCCAGCGTCAAGGTTGATCAAGGCCCGTTGGCAGGTGCTGATCTGGGTGGCAAGGCGACCATGAGCAGCGACACGCAACTGGGTCTGAACTTCGCTTACATGATCACCGACCATGTGGGTATCGAATTGCTGGCAGCCACACCGTTTGAGCATGACGTGAAACTCAAGGGTACTGGCCTGGCAGCCGCCAACGGCAAACTGGGTAGCCTCAAACACTTGCCGCCAACCCTGAGCGTTGTGTACTACCCACTGGATACCAAATCGGCATTCCAGCCTTACGTCGGTGCCGGCATCAACTACACCTGGATCTACGACGAACACGTCGGCAGCCGTGCCAGCGCCGAAGGGTTCGACAACTTCAAGGCAAAAAACTCCTGGGGCATGGCCTGGCAGCTGGGTGCTGACTACATGCTGACCGACAACATCATGATCAACGCCCAGGCGCGTTATATCGATATCGACACCCGCGCCACTGTGGAAAACAACGCCGTGGCACCAGGCACTCGTGCCAAGGTCAACGTAGACGTGGACCCATGGGTATACATGGTTGGCCTGGGCTACAAATTCTAAGTCCGGCAATCATAAAAAAGGCGCCTTCGAAAGGCGCCTTTTTTGTGGGCGGGTGGTTCTTAGCGGCCTAGCAGGCGTGCCAGCCCGACACTCATTGGTGTGGTTTCACCGAGGGTGAAGCGTTGCAACAAACGGCTATTGTCAGCACGGGAATGGCGGATATCACCCGAGCGGGCCGGACCGTGGCTGATCGGTGGCAACTCGCCGACCACTTCGCTCAACGCTGCCAGCATTTGATTGAGTGTAGTGGCCTTGTTCAAGCCTACGTTCACGGCACCCGCTTCAGCGTTCTCGGTTTCGACGGCTTGCACCAGAATCTTGACCAGATCACCCACATACACGAAGTCGCGCGTTTGTTCGCCATCGCCAAAGATGGTGATCGGCAGGCCCTTTTCAGCACGCTCACTGAAAATGCTGATCACGCCCGAATAAGGCGAGGAGGGGTCCTGGCGCGGGCCAAAGATATTGAAGAAGCGAAAGATCACCGGCTCCAGACCGTGCTGGCGACGATAGAAATCCAGGTAGTACTCGCTGGACAACTTGTCGGCGGCATAAGGTGTCAATGGCGCTTTAGGCGTGTCTTCGACAATCGACTCGCCTTCGCCGTTATTGCCGTAGACCGCAGCACTGGAGGCGAAAACAACGCGCTTGATCCCTGTTTCGCGCATGGCTTCGCACACATTCAGGGTGCCGATGAAGTTGCTTTGGTGAGTACGCACCGGGTCGTCTACCGAGGCTTGTACCGAAGCAACCGCCGCCAGGTGAACCACTGCGCTGCAACCAGCCATGACTTTGGCAACCAGTGCGGCATCGGCCACGTCACCTTCAATCAGCTCGACCCGCGAGTTGGCCATTGGCAAGTTGCTGCGTTTGCCTGTGGACATGTCATCGAGAATTCTTACGGAGTAGCCCTTGGCCAACAAGGCGTCTACCAGGTTGGAGCCAATAAAACCGGCACCACCGGTGATTAAAACGGGAGCATCAACCATGACGATAAAACCTGTCCAGTAAAGTGGGGAGCGCCGCACGCCAGGCGCGAGGCTTGATCCCGAAGGTGTGTAGAATTTTTTTGCACGCCAGCACCGCGTGCTGGGGTTCTTCTGCCGCGTCGGGCCGCGCGGCGTGCGCCTGGGGTGTCGGCGCTTCGATTGCCAGTTCGTGCAGGTTACGGGCCTCGGCCAGGATCGCCTGCCCCAGCGCCAGCGGCGTTGTCGCTTCGTGCCCGGCGTAGTGGTAAGTGCCCCACAGCGGCGCCGCGCAATCGAGCTGCTTGAGTACCGAGATAATCACCCGCGCAGCATCATCCACCGGCGTCGGGTTGCCCCGTCGATCATCGGCCATCAACAACTCACCCGGCTTTTCGGCCTGGGCCAGAAACCGCCCGAGGGTGCCATCCGGGCTGTCATCGAGCAACCAGCCAAAACGCAGCAGCACATGTTGCGGGCAAATGGCCCGCACACTTTGTTCGATACGCCACAGTGCCTGACCGCGCAACCCGAGCGGGACGGGTTCGTCTTTTTCGCTATAGGCCGTCGCACGCGAGCCATCGAAAACCCGATAGCTGGAAGGTTGCAACAAGGTGATGCTGTGGTGCTGGCACAGCTCGGCCAGACGCTCGACAGCGCGCTCCTGGGCGGCAAGACGCGACTCGCTTACTGTCTGCGCCTGAAACCAGTCGAAGTAGTACGCAAGGTTGATGACAGCATCCGGGCGGGTGTCATCGAGCAGTTGCGTGAGGCTCGCGGCGTCCCAACCGTCTTGCGGCGGGCGCGGGGCTAGGAAATTGATGTCTTCCTCGGCACCCAGACGAATCAGCGCCTGCCCGAGGGCATTTCCGCCGCCCAATAACATAAGGCGCATTCGCATAAAGTATGCAGGCTCAGTCTATTTAGAACGGTGATGTATACCAGAAAACCAGCCGTGAAAGCTGCTGACCCTAATCAAGATAGCCGCATTTTGCGGGTTTCTTGCCCACCCGTCACTGACAAACTGCCTCATGCTAAAAGGCCTTCATTGGGATCTGGGCGGAATATCAGTCAGTAATACCGTAGACCGTTGCGCCAAGGAGTCCGCTGGCAGCGTTTGTTCCGGCTCCCGCACGGGCAGCAGAAACCCCTGTGGATAATGCTGTGCGAAGTGAACATCCGGCGACTTATCCACAAGCTTTTTAAGCCGGTCATTGAATGCCCGGCTCACGGTGTTCTGCGCCCCGGACATGGTTCGGAACTGCGCGGTTATGGTCACGCCATCGAGGTTCATGCTGTCGACGCCAAAGATCGTCAGCGAGCCCTGCAGGCTCAGGCTGAGCAGAGGATCGCTGCTGATCTGGCTCCCCGCTTCCCGAATCAGGGCCGTCGCTTTGTCCATATCGGTGTCATAGGTGAACTGCACGGAAAAAAAGGCATAGGCAAACTGCCGGGAATGGTTGATGACGGCCTTGATCTGACCGAAAGGCACCGAATGGACAAAACCTCTCGAATCGCGAAGGCGCAGGGTTCGTATGGTCAACCCCTCGACGGTGCCGGCATGGGCGGAGTCGATCACCACCCAGTCACCCACCGAGATGGTGTCTTCAATAATGATAAACAGCCCGGTAATCACGTCCTGCACCAACTGCTGGGAGCCAAAGCCGATGGCCAGGCCTATCACCCCGGCGCCAGCCAGGAAGGGCGCGACGTTCACCCCCAGATTGGCCATGGTGGTGATGGTACAGATCACCACCAGAATCACTTTGATAGCATTGCGCGCCAGCGGCAGGATGGTCTTGATTCGCGTACTGGGCTCATGGCTCCCGCGCCGGTTGGTGGCCGGTTCCAGCGCTTGTTGAATGGCCGTGTCGAGGACCACCCAGGTCAACCAGGTCACCAGAAGGATCAACAGGATATGGCCCAGGGAATCACTGATGACCTTGCCGGTATTGCTGTCGGAAGCGAAGGCCAACAGCGAGAAACCCCAGATCTTCGCCAGCAACTCAATAAAGGTCACGGCCAGGGCAATGCGCAGCAATGCGTAAACCACACCGATAAAACGCTCTTTATAGGCCCCTGTATGCTGGGTTCGCGCCCGAAACGAATGGTGCAGAATCGTGCTCAGAAATACCGTGCCGATCAGCAGGCCCGATGTCAGCAATGCACTGCGCAAGGCACGTTCACTGCCCTCACCCACGCCCAGTAAATTGCGCGCGCTCACCAGCAACATCAGCAGCACGGGCCAGTACCAGAGTACCGAAAAAATGCGCAACGACTCTTGCAAGGCTGGCTGCCCGAGCCGTTGTGCCAGGGCCCGATTGCGGATCAGGTGAGCCACGGGCCGCCGCAGCCGTACCACCAGCCAGCCCAGAATGGCGCACGCCAGCAGGCCGGCGAGTACCGACAGACAACTGGCGATATTACCGCCGATTTGCCGCGCAATTTGCGGGCTGCTCATTGCGTCGCTCAGTGCCGAAAAAAAGCCGATCAAGAACAGCGCCCGTTTCGAGTACTGACGAATAATCTGCACCGCGCGGCGCTTGTGGCCCGTTTCAAACAAGGTACTCAGTGACAGCACCAGCGCCACACAGAACACCCCGGCGCTGCCAGCATAGGTCAGGGTCAGGCCGAACGAGCGACCCAAGGTGTCTTGCAGCATGCGGCTGGCGTACAGGGCCAGCATCAACGAGACCAGCGCAGGCAACATGTAGGGCACCACATAACCCACCAGCGTCTGGATGCGTGGCCGGTCAACCATCGAACGCGTGGTACACAAATAACGCGCCAGCAATCTTCCTGCGAGCATCAACCCGAAAAAAACGCCGGACCAGATAACCGTCAGCAAGAAAAAGTCGCCTACACCACTCCAGGAAGGATGTGTGGATGCCTGCTCGACCAGTTGTCCTACTTCACCTGCCGCCCGCTCGGTGCGTAAACGCCAGGCGTCCAGCAACTGCATACTCAGGCCGAGCTGACCTTGAACCTCGTCCATCCCCGCACCCAAGGCACCCAGCAGCCCGCCATCCACCAGCACGGGAGGCTTGCCATCGGATTCCTCGGCCTTGATCACAGAGGCCAGCGTAGGGGCGGCCAAAAGCATGCCATTGCCCGAGCACAACAGGACAAGAAGCAGAAACGCTGTTTTGAATTTGTACAAACCCGGGGGCCTCCTGCACATCCTTGATAGGCCAACCGTATCGAAGGGATTAGGTTCGAGACAGGGCGCGTCTGTAATTTCGATCAGGTACAGCGTAGTCAATGACACGTCAGGCGCGGGAAATAATCGGTTGAGGCTTGCCTGAAACTGCCGCCATTCAATACACCACTAGACAAAATGTGTAACCCGAAGATCAGGCATCGTAACTGCAGCAAACACCAAACCGGGAGAGAAAGTACTCATTGGACGACGAGTACGCCCGTTATAAGAATACGCCGGAAGCGCCGAAATACGTGATCTTGAAGACCACGTTTACGCCGCATTACCAACGACTTATTCGAGACACTCCCACAACTAAAGAGTCGACATGTACTACAAAAGTAAACGACTGCGCGCAGGACTTAAATACAAAACATCCGACGCCGAGTAACAAGTGTTTAGACACTTAAACAACTATAAACTTGCTTTAGAACCGGGCAATAGCGCCGACTACAAACGAACATGAAAGATTATGAAACTTTCACCCGACCGATTTACAAACACTGTTCCATCCCATAAAGTCCGCCAGACCGGGCACTACAGGTTTGTATGCTCACTAGAGCGTTGTATTGAATTTGTAATATTTGACAGACTTGTTTGATTGACTTCCCGGAGATCGGAAATTGGAAACAATGATCGATGCTATTTTGTCTGCCTTGGATAATCCACAGCAAAGTGCACTGCGGCAAATTACTGTTATAGAAGAGAACGGGGAAGAAAAAAGCATTTCCTATGCAGCGTTGGCACAACAAGCATTGGCGGTCTCTTCAGCCCTGACCGAACTGGGGGTTGTTCGTAATGACCTGGTTATTCTTGCCCTGCCGGCATCGATCGATCACTTGTTACTGCTGACTGGATGCGTGTTGATTGGCGCCTTGCCTTGCACCGTCGCGCTGCCTGGAAGATTGATGGCAGACTCACCGCGCAATCAGATATATGTGGCCTGTCAGTTGTTTGCACCGCGCCTGCTGATCGCATCCGAAAGCAATACACCGGCACTCCAGCGCTTGCTTTCCAACCTGCCTGTACGCGTGGTCACGAGCGCAGAGGTGAGCCTCGCTGCCAGCGCAGGGTTTCCAGTGCGCGTGGAACGCTGCCAGGCTGACAGCGGCCATCATGTGCAACTGACCTCGGGCTCGACCGGTCGCCCCAAGGCCGCCATCCTGAGCCATCGCAATGTCATCGCCAATGTGCGCGGTATCGGCGGTGTTGTTGGCTACAGTGTCGAACGCGGCGACGCCTCTGCGTCCTGGCTGCCGCTGCATCACGACATGGGCCTGGTGACGCTACTGTCGAACCTGTATTACCAGGCACCGCTGCTATTGATGCAGCCGGCCAGTTTTATTCGCAACCCGCTTGGCTGGCTCAAGCGCATGTCCAGCTTTGGCGCAACCACCACGGCGGCGCCGACTTTCGCCCTGCAGTATTGCATTCGCCGTTACCGCGAAGCGTCAATGAAAGAGGTGGATCTGAGCAAGTTGCGCAATATCTTTGTCGGCGCCGAAAGGGTCGATGAAGCCTGCCTGAGGGAGTTTGCACAGACATTCTCGCCCCACGGCCTTTCACGTTCTGCGCTGCAACCCTGCTACGGCATGGCGGAATCGACGCTGGCAGTGACCATGCATAACACGACCTTTGATTACGACAAGCAGGCGCTCTCCTACGTGATTCCTGACCGTATCGACTCCGGCGCGGTAATCGATCATTGGCAGGCACGCCGCGCCGACGATAACAGTCGGCGGGTAGAAACCGTACTGTCGATGGGCCGGCCGATTGACGGGATGCAAGTGGCGGTAAGGGCTTTGGACAGTTCCGACGCCAAGGACCGCGAAGTGGGCGAAATTTTCATACGTGGTTCTTCGGTCATGTCCGGCTATTTACCCGCCGAAGGCCAGACCGAGCACTACCAGAGCGGCGACTGGTTTGCGACCGGGGATATAGGTTATCGCGTGGATGAGCACTTGTTTGTACTCGGCCGCAAGAAAGAACTCATCATTATCCGTGGCAGTAATTATTTCCCCCATGAAATTGAAGACGTCATTGCCTCACACCCTTTATTGGCCAGCGGGGGTAATGCAATAGCGGCCTTCGGTATCTACGACGAGACACAGAGAACCGAGAGCCTGGCGATTCTGATCGAGCTTGAAACGAAGCATAACCCTATCGAACTGCGCACCCAACTTCAAAACCAATTGCGTGAGAAGTTCGGATTTGGTGCCCACGCCATTACATTCGTGCTACCCGGAAGTTTGCCACGTACGACCAGCAACAAACTCAAGCGCTTGGAATGCCGAACTATTTATCTGCAAACCGTACTGGACAACAAAGACAAGGCCGATCGCGAACAGCTTGTTAGTTAATCTACAACCACGCCAATAACATCGACACACTGAAGCACTGCAACTTTCAAATACTGGATCACACACTATGCACACTTTGACGCAAGGTGGGGATACGGCTTCGTCACGCCATTCATTATTGAATGTGTGTGCACAACCGGTTCTTCATCGCTTATCGACATACGGCGAACTGCCTGCTCACTTGATCCATATTATTTCGCGCGCTTCAGTGCGACTGATGGATTCAGATATGTTGATTTCGCAGACACCGCAAGACTATGAGCCTGCCGAGCAATTAAACCGCCCCTCGGTGGCCCTGTCGCAGCCGAGCCATGACTTGGAACATATTCTGGAGCGCATTCAGCAAGACGGTCTGGCGTTGCACTACCGATCGTTCATGCAGAACTTCGCCCATTTGTTTTCGCTGTTCCTGACGCCGGATCAATACGAACGGGCGCGCGCCAGCATTGATGCGGGCAGTGCCCTGCGTTTTCTGATGAGTGATGCCGGCGGCCCTACCCTCACTAGCTGGCGCACTGTCGCCCAGCCTGAAGGGGATGGTTTCAAGCTGCATATCGACAAGGTATGGGGCATGTACGCCAACCTTGATGGCATGGCAATCGTTGCCGCCCGCACGCCGGGCTCGTTTTTCCCCTCGGCCTTCCTGGTCTGGCCCGAGCAATACAAGACCCTCAAGCGAACCCTCTGCGGCGAGCCCTTTCTCGGCGATGTTGTGCAGTTGGGGAACGTCAAGGGCACGGTGCAGGTTTCCCAGGAAGATCGTCTGAAAGTGGGCGGCCCTGCGGTACTCAATAAATACCTGACGACGGTACGGCCTTTCCTGGTGCGCGCACTGATGGCCCATGTTGACTGGCTGGCAAGTCAGGGCCGCCTCGAACTGACACCCGACGAACGCGCGTCACGCGACTTCATCGCTGCCGCCGCCCGTACCAAGACGCTGTCCGACCGCTATGAGAGCGAAGACGTGCACCGCGTGCTGGCACTGAAATTCGCCTCCAATGAACTGCTTTTGCATCTGGTCAGCCGCTCTGCCGTACCGAGTTTTCTCGACCAGCGTGACCTGTTGGCGTTTACCAAAATGGAAGGCAGCTCTTACCGCTGTTATCACGAATTGCGCGCAAGCATGCGCGTAGCCAAGCCCGTATCCGACTCACTTTAATCCGCTTTAACCCCAGGAGATGCACCAATGACGACTGAAACCCTCAACACGCTGGAACTTCTGAAGAAAGAAGCCGCCAAGATTCTCAATATCGAATCCGTCGATACCCATGTCGGTTTGGGCGAACTGGGTATCGATTCACTCAACGTGGTTGAGCTGATCGTCTATTGCGAACAGCTCTACGGATCGATTGACCCTGAACAACTCAATATCACGCAGTACACCACTCTGGAGCAAATCGACTCGCAGTTGCAGCAGCAACAAGTCGCCTGATCGCCAGCCACCCTCATACCAGAAGCTCAACATGTCGAACTCGCAGCCCTTTGCATCAACGCCGTCGCTTGGCACCGTTCCGGCTTTCAGGGTCCATACGCTAGCTTACCGACGCACAGAAACGCCCTTTGTATCGCACCAGGTCAGCCTGGAGGATGCAGCGTTGGCATTGGGGCAGCGGGTAGGCGATGAGGCTTGCCGCTATGCAAGCGACGCAGGCCCTATCGACGATTACGTGGTGAGCTCTACCGTGCTGTCACAATTTTTGGCAGACGGTTCGCCACATGCAGGCTATTTCCAGGAGGCGATAGCCACCCAGTATGGGCGCCGTCCTGACTGGGTCACCAACGCCTATGAATGCACGGGCTGGGGTTTCATCCTGCGATATATCCAGGGGAAGGCTCAGTTCAGCGGTCGTCGCAGGCTGTTACTGCAGATTGTCGATACCGATATCCACAATTTTACTTACTGGTTAGGCAACAACCGCTGGGGGAATTCCGGTTTTGGCATCTGCACGTTAGTGATTGACGTGATTCCAGAGGCCAAAAACATGCTGGTCATCGGCACTTCAAGCCAGGCTAATGCGCTGCTGCAATTAGGACGAAACCTGCGCAGTTTCACCGAAAGCCGGCCAGGTCTAGGCATTGCAGTACCGTTTTTTCCAGAGATGTCGCGCCGCGCGCTGTTCAAGTGCTTCGACACTTCTTCTGTGCACGCCGACCATTATCAACGATTTGGCCATTCATTCGGCAGCGACCCCTGGCTTTCGCTATTGGGGGAGCTGGGCGCGGGTTCCGCGCACACGGGTAGCGATTACATCGTTTCTTCGCTGGCAATGAACGGCTATTTTTCGATTGCCCAGATAACCCTCGCGCCTGATCTGCACTATGCATTGGAAGGTGAAATGTGAAGAGCGCGCAAACCTGTTCCCTGCTGTTGCAGCGTAACCCCGATTACAACCTGGCGATCCCTTGTTCGGCTCGCAACCTGCCACTGCTCGAAACGCAAGACTATGCACGCCGAAGTGTGTACGCACACGACAATCCCGCGCCTGTGCTGGTCAACAACCAGCAGTACTACACCCTGCTGTCCACGCTGGCCCAGTACATTTGGGACAGCTGCGGTGAGCAGACGCTTCTCCTGGCGCAGGTACGCATGCCTTCCATCGACCTTGCGTTGCCAAAAAACCTGCTCGATCCACGCGTGACGATGGGCGCCCATTTATGGAACGAAGCCTTGTTCTGGGCGCGCCAGCTACAGACGCCGGTGGTCTGGATCAGCGCCGAACAGATTCGCCGCGACCTGTGGGACGGCGGCGATAACCTCCTGCACATCGCAGCCTGGAATACCGCGCAAACGCCAGCCATCACCGAGTGGTTCTTACCCGACCTGGACTACTTCGCGGCACAGGTGCACACATCTCCTGTGCATGAGCCGTTCACCACCTCTCAACCGAAATGCACGCACGTACAGGTGTGATCATGCAAACAGAGCACAAACCGACATTGGATGATGGCGAGCCGATCAAGTGGAATTTCTCGGTCGAGGCTTACATGTCTCAGACCTACGATTTCAGCAATGACAGCTTGAATGCGCTGTATCAGAAAACCAAGGCCAACCAGTGGGATGTCAATACCGACATCGATTGGAGCTACGAGCTCAACCCGGACAATCCACTGGGCATGCCGGACGGCACACTGCTGATCTACGGCACCGATGTCTGGAACAAAATGAATGAAAAAAACCGCGCCGAAATTCGCCATCACTCGCAAGGCTGGACCCTGTCACAGGTACTGCACGGTGAACAGGCTGCCCTGATTTGCGCATCGAAACTGGCGGTGGCAGAAGAAAGCCTCTCGGCTCGCCTCTGTGCTGCCGGGCAAATCATCGATGAAGCCCGTCATATTGAAGCATTCGGGCGCCTGGTGAATAACAAGCTGCCCATCAGCTACCCCATGAGCAAGGCGCTCAAAGGCCTGCTGGAAGACACCATTACCACCAGCAAACTCGATATGACCAACCTCGGCATGCAAGTGCTGGTGGAGGGCATTGCGCTGTCACTGTTTCAAAGCATGGTCGCCTACACCAAAGACCCTTTTATCAAAGACCTGATGACGCGCATTCAGCGCGATGAGGCGCGCCATTTCGCCATTGGCCGCATCACGCTGGGCAGTGTGTACAAGGAAATGAGCGGAACTGAACGCAAGGAGCGCGAAGAGTTTGTGGTTGAAGGTGCTTATACCTTGTACGAACACCTGTGCGCCGACGACATATGGGAGCCGATGGGCTTATCCAAAAAAGAGTGCAGCCACCTGGTCAGGAGTTCTGAAGTGGCCAACTCCATGCGCCGTTCCATTTTCCGGCGGCTGGTGCCGACCATCCGCGAAATGGGTTTGCTGACGCCCCGTGTAAGCGATGCCTTTGAAAAGCTCAGAGTGCTGGACTACGCCGCCATGCCAATGCCGGCTTAACAGGAATACAGTCATGACGCCCCCAACTACTGCGGCAACAAACAGCCCCGCCCCCTTCACGATCGGTATTGAAGCCGCCGCTTACGAGTTACCCGGCGAACGCCAGGATCTCAATGACTGGGCTCAGCACCATAAGTTGCCCGCCGAGCGCTTTGACATGATCCGCAATGCGGGTTGCCGTTATTTCCATGTATCACCGGACATCGACGAGGTCGAGCTGGCCAAGCGCGCTGTCGCTCGCCTGCAAGAGGAGCAAGGCTTCAAGGGCAGCGACATCGGTGCGGTCATCCATGTTCATACCGGGCTATTCAGCGTACCGCCGGCGCCACGCAGCCTGCCCATGGAAGTGGCCACTGCATTCGGCATAAAGCCTGTCTGGGCCGGCTCGATCGCACAGCTCAATTGCTCGTCGATCAGCGTCGCCATTCAGATGGCCAAGGCCTTGATGAATGTCCATAGCCAATTGCACTCGGTGCTGATCGTGTCGTCCGACCGCGTCTTTATCGAGCGTTTCCGGGTGTTGCAGGCAAGCATCTTAAGTGATGGCGCAGGGTGCTTGCTGGTGACCCGTAACAGCCGGCGTAACCGGGTCGGTGCAACGGCCGTACGCAATTACGGCAGCTGGTATCTGGGCTCCGTGACCAACAACGCGGTGAAAAAGGAAATGTTCAATCTGGAGTGGCACTACACCCGCAAAGTCATGAAGGAAGCCGTGGCCGACTGTGGCATGGCGCTTAGCGATTTTTCCTGCATTTTGCCTTACAACTCCAACCACTCTGGCTGGAAAGCCTTCTGTGGCGCAATGGCCATTCCCTCCTCCACGCTCTACTCCGACAACATTCTGAACAAAGGCCACTCCTTTGGCTCGGACCTGGCGATCAACCTGGCCGATATTGGCTTGAGCAAGGTCGATGCCGGGGCGCACCTGATGAACATAACGGAATCGGACAACGGTTCATTTTCGGCATTGACCCTTCATCCGGTGAATTGACATGACCATGACCACCGCCTGCGCGCCTGTCAGAAGCGACGACGCAACGACCGACCAATGGCTGCTGAATCTGAAAACGCCTTGCTACGTACTGGACCCCACTGTCGTACAGGCGCGTTACGCTGATTTACGCGAGCGTCTGGGTACACCGTTGATTGTGTCGCTCAAGGCCAATCCAAACCTGGATTTGTTAATCCGCTGCGGCCATGCCTTCATCGACGGTGTGGAGCTGGCCAGCCTGGGCGAACTCGATATTGTGGCGGGTCGCATCAACACCCCCAAATACGTAAACAATCCGTCAATGGATGAAGATTTCATGCGCGCGGCCCTGGCCTCACGCTGCACGTTCATCATCGACAGCCTGGAGCAGGCGCAGAGACTGATTCGCGTCATCGGCAAACAGACCGCGCCGCAAACGGTTTTGCGCTTGAACGCGGGCCAATTGGTCAGCTCGGGCAAACACCCGGCGGACCACTTCGGCATGAGTCGCCAAGACGCCTTGCTGACGACGGTTGCATTGGCCCAGGCCAACGTGCCAATCATCGGCCTCCATACGTTTGCGGGCTCCAATAGCTTTCACATCGATGACAAGGGTGCCGATGCCGCCGCCCTTGCCCATGCGCTCGCTGCATTCGCGCCACAAGTAGCACGCCTCACCGGCATGCCGGTTGAGTTTCTTAACGTCGGCGGCGGTTTCTCCGAGCACTTCAACAACCAGGCGCAGACGTTTGACGCTTATCGCCAGCGCATTGCGCCGCTGCAAAAAGACTTCAAGGTCGTCCACGAGTCCGGGCGCGGCGTCTTCGCTGGCGCAGGCACTTTCGTGACCCGCGTACGTTCAGTCAAAGCCTTGGGTGAGCGCTACGTTGCAGTCTGCGACGGTGGCCTGAGCCACAACTTCCTGCTGGCCAAAACTGAATCCATGTTGAAGAACTACGCGCAGCCGCGCCTGCTGCGGCGTCAACAGGCACCGGGGGACGCGCCCCCGTTGCCGATCCAGTTCGTGGGCAGCACCTGCAGCCGCGCCGACGTGATCGGCTGGAGTCATGAACTGTCGGCCCCGCCGAGCGTGGGCGATCTGGTGATCTTCGACAACTGCGGCGCCTACAACCAGACGTACAGCGTCAGCGCTTTCCTCTCGCAGAGCCCGGCACACACCTATATCCACCAATCCTAGGGACGTCACCATGACCGCCCACATCAGTTTGTACGACCTGTTGAAAGACAGCGCCCAACACCATGGCGACCGCCGTGCGTTCGCGCAAGGCGCAAAGATGGCGACTTATTCCCAATTGCTGGAGGACGTGCGCCTGGCGGCAAAGAGGCTGGCCGATAGCGGCGTGCAAGCGGGCGAACGCGTCGCTGTCTATACGGGCAAGCAGTACGAAACCGTCGTCATGTTCCTGGCAATCAATGCCCGGGGTGCGATCCTGGTGCCCATCAATCCTCAGCTCAAAGAGCAACAGGTACGCCATATCCTGCTGGACAGCGGTGCACGCTTGCTCATCAGTACGGGGGCACGCCTAAGACGCATCGAGGCGGCGTTGAATGACATCGAACTCGATACCTGGCAACTGGAAAAACTACAGTCCGAGACCCTGAACACGCTGACCGATGCGGCGTTTTTCAACGCATACGCCGCCGTCACAGACAGTGATCCTGCGGCCATTTTGTACACCTCCGGCTCTACGGGACGGCCCAAAGGCGTGGTGCTGTCGCAACGTAACCTGGTGTCTGGCGCCTATAGCGTCGCTCACTATCTGCGCTTGCGGGCCGATGACGTCATCCTGGGCGTATTGCCGCTGAGCTTCGATGCCGGGTTCAGTCAGCTGACCACGGCGCTGGTCAGCGGTGCTTGCTACGCCCCGCTGGATTTCCTGCAAGCGGGCGAAGTCCCGACGTTCTGTGAAGCCCATGGCGTCACCGTGATTACCGGCGTGCCGCCACTGTGGATGCAACTGGCGTCAGTGCAATGGCCGCAGCCTGCCGGCGCTCGCATTCGCTGCTTCGCCAATACCGGCGGGCATATGCCACCGCCTTTGCTGGAAAAACTCAAAACCGCATTTCCCAATGCGCTGCCCTACCTGATGTACGGCTTGACCGAGGCTTTCCGCTCCACCTACCTGGCGCCGGAAGCGGCCGTCACACGACCCGACTCCATCGGCAAGGCGGTCCCCAATGCTGATATTCGCGTGATGCGCCAGGACGGCAGCGAATGTGCCGCTGGAGAGCACGGTGAATTGGTGCACCGCGGGGCGTTCGTCACGCTCGGGTACTGGAATGATCCAGAACTGACCGCTCAACGCTTTCGTCCCTGGTTACACCCGGACCAGCAGATTTCGCGTACCGAAACAGCGGTCTGGTCGGGCGATATCGTCTACCGCGACAGCGACGATTATCTGTATTTCGTTGCGCGCAGCGACGACATGATCAAGACCTCCGGTTATCGCGTCAGCCCCACCGAAGTCGAAGAAATCCTCTTTGCCGTGGATGACGTGACCGAGGCGGCAGCGTTTGGTGTACCGCATCCGCAACAGGGCGAAGCCATCATCATCAGCCTGTTCGCCCATCCGCAGATACAAACCAGCGCCCAGGCACTGATCAAGCTGTGCCGGGACAAACTGCCGACCTATATGGTGCCGTTGCATGTGTCCTTCCATGACTCGCCTTTACCGCGCAATCCGAACGGCAAGATCGACCGAAAGCAGCTGAAGCAGCAGTTTTCCGAGTTTTTCTCCACCTCACTTACGGTCACGGAATAGCCTCATGCTTCGAATCCGCGCTATCGCTTCTCACGTCCCCGATACGACCCCTTTCCGGGCGGTACAAGCTCAGGAAAAAAACATCGGCTATGGCCATCTGTTGTACAAGTCGGCGGTCTTTTCCATGCCTCGTGGCAAAGGCAGGATCGACGCCGAAGAAGAGCGTCGACTGCTTCCCACGGCGAGCATCGCCCTGCCGGTAGCGCCCCCCTTGCAAAGCTGCGCCGACCTGGCACTGGAAGCGGTCACGCGATTGCGTCAACAGGTTCCGGCAGAAACGCTGGTACAGGTGACCCACATTGTGGTGACCAATAGCGCCCTTAACCAACGCATTAATGAGTCGGTCGCAGGCCGTATCCAGCATGCACTGGGCTTGCCCAACGCGTTGCCGTTCGCCATCGGCCAATCGGGCACTGCCGGCGTGTTCAACGCACTGACCATGATCGAAGCGCTGGTCAGTCTAGGCGGCAAGGTGCTGCTGGTGGCGTCCGATAAGTGGCTCTACCCCTTCTTTCGCGCATGGGGGGATCTGGTTGTGTACGGCGACGGCGCAGCCGCCATCTTGCTCGATGGCGACGCTCAGACGACGCCTGGCTGGGGGGCGATACGCGCCTCGGCGGTGCACTATGGCGCGGCCATTGACAACCCCTGGGGGCTGACCCCTGCCGCTCTGGCTGAGCGCCTGCATCCGATGGCGGTGAACGCAGCGCAAACGGCAATCGAACGTTCCGGCCTGAAAGCCAGTGATATCGATTGGGTATTACCGGCCGGATTCAGCGACAGCTTCACCTTGGGCGTCAGTCGCGAACTGGGCATTGCACAAGAGCGACATTTCGAACTCGGTGCCCGCGCGCACCACTCGAGCGCGGCCCCCTTGCTGTCGCTTATGCGCCTGCGCGCCACCCTGCCTCAGGGTAAAACAGCCACCGCCCTGCTTTGGGATGCGGCGTTGTGCGGCACCGCTGGCGCCATTGTGGCCGAGATCCAGGCTGGCGCCTGAACCCAGATACACACCGCTTATTAATCAGGAAAACCTATGTCTGCTTATAAAGTCAGCCTGCGTGAGCTTCGCTTTTTTTTGTGGGAACTGCATAAAACCGACCAGAATTTTCTCACACGGGCGCCGTTCAACGACAAAAATCGTACCTACTACGATGCCTTGCTGGAGCGCGCCAGGGCGTTCGCTTATGAGTTAGGCAAGGCCTATCAAGCCTCCGACCGACAGGAATGCCACTTGCTGGAAAACGGCAAGGTCGAAATCCCCAAAGAGTTCCACGGACTCTGGCAGCGCTATAAGGAAGAGTGGATTCAGGTGCTGGGCATCGACAGCGAATCCCAGCAACCGGCCTTGCCACCCCTGATCCGGCAAACCATCCAGGAAATGTTCATGGGCGCCAATCCGGCGTTCATGACCTATGGCGGCTTCAATTTTCCGGCCATCAAGCTGTTGAAGCTGCACGCTACCGCAGCGCAAAAGGCAACGTACCTGCGCAAGCTTCAGCGCTACGACTGGGACGCTTGTTTCTGCGCCACCGAGCAGCAGGCCGGCAGCGACCTGACAGCGGTCACCACTGTCGCAAAACCCCTTGAAAACGGCGAATACGCCGTCAGCGGCGAAAAGGTCTACATCTCGGCGGGCATGCATACGCTGACCGAAAACACCGTTTACTTTGTCCTGGGCCGCATCAATACCACCACCTCGACCTCCTACTCGCTGTCCTGCCTGCTGGTGCCGCGCTTCTGGCCTAATCCCGAAACGGGCGAGCTGGAAGACAACCATGTCGAGTGCACTTCATTGCTGCGCAAGATGGGATTGAAGGGCTGCGCCAATACCCAACTGGTGTTTGGTCGAACCGGCACCACCCGCGCCGTACTGCTGGGCGACCGCAAGAATGCCGGATTGCTGCAACTGGTGCCCTTGATGAACCAGGCCCGTATGAGCACGGCAATTATCGGCTTGGGCCTGGCTTCCAGCGCTTATCTGCATTCAGTCGATTTCGCCGGCAAACGGTTCCAGGGCCGTGCAATCAGTCGCACCTCCGATGCCAGCGCCCCGCCTGTGGCCATCATCGAACACGCCGACGTGCAGCGCATGCTGCTGGAAATGAAGGCCCGGGTAGAAGGTTGCCGTGGCCTGCTCGGTAAGTTGACCGGCGCATCGACCCAGGCATTTGCCCTGGAAGCCGAGCCGGTACTGGACGAAGCCCAGGTCGAAAAATACCGCAAGCTGGTGCTGCTGTTCACGCCGGTGTGCAAGGCATTCGTCTCGGACCAGGCCTGGAAAATCTGCGAACTGGCGATACAAGTGCATGGCGGTATCGGCTACACCGATGCTTACCCTGTCGAGCAAAATGCGCGCGATGTGAAAATCCTGTCGATCTGGGAAGGGACCAACTACATCCAGTCCCAGGACCTGGTGCGCGACAAGCTCGGTTTTGGCAGGAACTCACGCCTGATCAAGTTTCTGCGCGAAGAGCTGGATGCCTTCTTGAACAACACAACGGGTGTCGGTTCTGAGCTGCACGACCAATTCCCGGCGCTGGAAAACGCCATGGTTGCCGTGGAGCAGGCGCTGACACGTATCAATGAGCACGTGCGTGAAGGCCGCACACACGAAACCAGCCAGTTCTATACCCGCTTCCTGGAAATGCTCGGTCTCACCGCCAGCGCCTGGGTCTTGCTTGAATCGGCCTGCCTGGCCGAGCGTCAGTTGCGCGAGCCACTGAGTGCCGAAGAAGCCGCTTTTTACCGTGGCAAGGTCAAAACCGCCCATTATTTTTTCGCCAACATCCTGCCGACGGTCACGCAACACGCACACACAATAGAAAACCTGCTGGTCGCCCACTGCGGCATTGCGCTTGATGAACTGGTACAAGCCGAGCCGCTGATACCCACGCCGCCGCAGAGCCTGTTTGGCGGACCACGCACCCTGTATCGCGGCACCAATATCGACGGCGCCACGATTGAGCCTAATGAAGGGCTGTGGGTCAGGGGTCGCAACCTCAATGACCTCATCGGCATTGTCGACTTCCCCACAGCGCTATGGCTGGCGTGGTTTGGCAGCCTGCCGACCCCTGCTGAGAGCCAGGCCGTTGACGCCCTTCTGGTACGTATTGCCAGCCACCTGTCGGCGGAGCCTGCCTATCGACGTGGCATCGAAGCCGTGGCCGACAGCGGTGCCGGCATCGTTCAGGCCGCCGCCTGCGGCCTTCTCGGTGATCTGGCAGCGCTGGAACATATTGTCCTGATCGAAGCCACCGTTCGCGACTTGCCTACGCATCAGGATTTTATCGAGGGCCTGGTCAGCGTTGCTTCAACGCCGCACTTTCTGCAAACGGCGCTCGGTTATAGCGCCCCCGGCGCAGCATCGACGCATCACGCCGAGGTCGTATTGACGGCAATGGGCGCGACCGATATCGACCCATTAGCCATTCGTGTCGTTGATGCCCTGCTGGTGGCCTGGCACGCCGGTTTCGGCTACATCACGCCGACGGTGCTGGTACCCCGTACCGCCATCGGCACCGGTGTCACCCTTGCCCAGGCCGTGGCGGCCGGTTTCATGGCCAGCGGACCGAACCATGTCGGCGCAGCAGAAGAAGCGATGACCTGGCTCAAGACCATCAGTGCGCAAGCCAGCCCTGCTGACATACGGCAAGCGGTCGACCTTGCGCTGGATCAGCCGGGCAACCTGTTGTTTGGCTTTGGCCATCCGCTGTTTGTGCAGGACCCACGACCGCCGCACATCAGGGCCCTGTTTTCCCAGTGGGGTTTCGGGGGGCGCTATCTGGAGATTTACGACGTTGTTTGTGCCCACGTTCTGGAGCGCAAAGGCCTACGTCCGAATATTGACTTCATCACCGCCGCAGCCCTGCTCGATCTCGGCGTGACCCAAGCCCGTTGGGGTGTCGGCCTGGGGCTCTGTGGCCGGGTGGCGGCCATGGTCGCGCATGCCATCGAGCGGCGCGATCGCCCTGCTTTCGGTGTCAACAGCAAAGCCGCGCGCAAGTTGTTGGCCACCGTTCCAGTGGGGTGGCTGTAAGACAAGAAATGAGCCACACGCACTGGCTAGTTCAACGCTGAATCTTCTTCTAACGCTAACCAAGACGAGAACGTATCCATGTTATTGAAAAATCTACGCCCTGCTGACGAGTACGACCGCTTTGCCTCGCAAGCACTGGAACCCTGGGATGTGTTGTTCGTCACCCGCATCCGCCAGATTGCCCGCGACTTGCCGCCGGGCGCCCTGGTCGATATCGGCACCGCCACCGTCGTGGTCCCGGTGCGTCTGGCGGCCGACCCGGTTTTGAAAGGCTGGCATTTCATCGGCCTGGATCTGGACGAAACCATGCTCGAAGGAGGCCGACCGCGCATCGAAGCGCTAGGCCTGAGCGATACCATCGAACTCAAGGTGGGCGATGCTCTGGACCTGCCATTCGCCGACAACAGCCTGACCATGGCGGTCAGCCGTGCCACCTTGCATCACTTGCCGGACAAGCTGAAAAGCCTGACGGAGATGTATCGCGTACTGCAGCCGGGCGGGGTTGGCCTGGTGCACGACATGCGCCGCGACGTCGCCCCCGACTTGCTGGAGAAGTTCACTCAAATGCGCGCTTCAGTGGGTTATCCACCGACCCACGTTGAAGAAAAAGTCACCCTGGAAGAAGCACGCGCACTGGTCATCGAAGCGGGTCTGGACCATTGCACGGTAGTGACCAGCCCAAGTTCCGGCATGGGCGCACTGGGTTTCGAAATCCTTATCAAAAAGCCTTTGCTGGCTTGATACGCAACTCGTCGGGGAAAAGGCTATGGATCATCGTTTAGATAGGGTTGAGCACTTTAACGAAATGCTGGGCGGCTCGCGGATACAGTGTGGCTTTCTGTCGCCGGAGCACATGCCGCTCGTCATAACGCCTGTCGACAGTACGCTAAGCGATGACCGCGAGGCTTTTACGACGTGGTATCGCCAGCACCAGGCAATCTTTGACAGCATGCTGCTGGAGTTCGGTTGCCTGTTGTTCCGTGGTTTTCCATTGCGCGAAAACGCGGACTTCCAGGCCATTGCGCAACACTATCCTGAGCATGCGTTCGGTTATATCGGCGGCGCCACGCCACGCAAGAACATCGAAGGCAGAGTCTACGAATCGACACGCATCCCGGCCACCCTGAAAATCGGTCTGCATCAGGAAAAGGCCTACATGGCGCACTATCCACAGAAACTGGCTTTCTTTTGCAAACAGCCCTCTGACCAAGGCGGCGAAACCATACTGTGTGATATGCGAGCCGTCACGCGTCGCCTGTCACCGTCATTGATCGAACGCCTCAGCGCCGCGCGCATCCAGTACTTGCGCAACTTCCGTGCCCCCAGCACACCCGAGAATGAACCGCGTAACACCCATATGCGCGAATACCACCGCCCCTGGGATGAAGCGTTCCTGACCGATGATCCGCAGCAGGTGGAACAGCTGTGCCGCGATACCCACCTCGATTACCAGTGGC
Source organism: Pseudomonas sp. FSL R10-0056 (assembly GCF_009600105.1). Lineage (NCBI taxonomy): Bacteria > Pseudomonadati > Pseudomonadota > Gammaproteobacteria > Pseudomonadales > Pseudomonadaceae > Pseudomonas > Pseudomonas sp. FSL R10-0056. The sequence continues at coordinate 51,537 of NZ_WIWL01000111.1, read as the reverse complement.
TCGACGATGGCAGCATCACGGTCTCGCATACCGGTGATGCCATGTTGAAACATCCGCTGACCGGCGAAGCGATCTGGTTCAATCAACTGTCGACCCAACACAACAACGCCCGCTCCCTCGGCAAGCCGGGCTACGCCTACATTCAGCACGCCTATCAGGACAAACCGGCACGCCCTTACGATGTGCGGCTGGGCGACGGCTCGCCGATCTCGGAGGATGAAATCGCGCCGATATACGACGCCTTGGAGGCGCAGGAAATTGCGTTTCCCTGGCACAGCGGTGACATGTTGTTGATCGATAACATTGCCGTCGCCCATGGCCGCAATCCCTACAAAGGCAAACGCGATGTCCAAGTCGCGTTGTTCGATTGAACATGAACAGTCAAATCCTGCTGACGGACGAAACACACGGGCTGTCCGAACCTACCCTGCACCGTGAGGTGCAGTTGGCACCTACGCGCACTGATGAACCCTATGCGGCAGCGGCCAAACTGATCCGGGTCAGCGCTGGCAGTTTCCACTTCGAGGTCCGCGATCTGCAGTTCCGGCGCGGTCGACATACCGCCATCATTGGCCCCAATGGTGCTGGCAAAACTACCCTGATCGAAGCCTTGCTCGGCTTCCGTCAGGCGCATCTGGAAGAAGCGCAGATTCTGGGGGTTGCGGCGTCGCGTTTTCTGCAAAGCACCCGGCACCGCAAGCGGTTGGGGGTGCAATTGCAGCGGGTCGAATATGAAGACTCGTCGAATGTCAGGGAAATCCTCGATTTGCATCAGGCCCTGTACGGCAAGCAAGACCCGCAGGTGGCGCAGGCACTGGATATCGAAGCGCTGCGCACACTGCCCTATCGGGCACTGTCACGCGGCCAGAAACAGCGGCTCGATTTGTTCGTGGCGCTGGCACACCACCCGGAAATCGCAATCCTTGACGAACCGTTTACCGGGCTCGACCGCGCGTATATCGAGCGCGTCGCACACCTGCTGCGCTACGACCTGGCCGACTTGACCATCATCATGATTTGCCACTCGGAGGAAGAGCTGGATGCCGCAAGCGATGTGGTGTGGGTGTGCAACGGCGGCGTTAAGTATCGAGGCGATAAAGAAGCATTGAAGAACCGCCTGGTCGGTGCCTTCCATGCCTATCTGCAGCTGGACGACAGTGATCATATCAACGCCATCTATCGCCAGCTGGAACGCGAAAGCGCCACGTTGCGGCTGTCGAGGCCATCAAACACTGAAATCAGCGTCTATGGCACGCAAGAACTGGATCAGTCGATACGCCGCCTGATTGGCAATGTTGCGTTCCAGCACTTTGAGTTCGGCCCCACCCATTACCGCGACATGTTGCACCTCTGCGCCCAGGGAGAACAGGATGTTTAGCATACTGGCGATATTGACGCGCAACGAGCTGCTGGGGTTTTTTCGCAGCAAGTCGGCGCTGTTCTGGGCGCTGGCCTTTCCCATCCTGCTGTTGACCGTGATGCTGATGGCTTTCGGTCATCCTGGTTCACTCGGCACGGTGAATATCCAGTTTCTGGAGGCTGACGCCCAGGCCAGTTCGGACACCCGTTGCCAGTCGGCGATCCAGCAAGCATTTGCGGGTGGAGATCCGGTAAAGGCCAATTTTTCAACCGTCAGCAGCACTGCCCCCATCGCAGCAGATACGGTACGCATCGTCTTTGCGGCCGGCGACGAACCGTTGCAGGTGCACTATGACTTCAAGGGTCAGCTGGCGGTACGCGCCGCAGCGCGCGTGATCGAGATCGCCGCGGTCAGGTGTTCAGCGGCCAGACGCGGCATCGTCTCGACAGACCTGGTGCGTTTCGAGGATACGGCCTCCGGTGCCAAGCCCTTCGACTACGGCCAGTTCTTTACAACCGGCATTCTGGTCATCTGTTTGATGTCACTCGGCATCATGTCCACCGCCTTATCGATTGCCAGCTTGCGTGAACATAATGCACTCAAGATCTACGCCTGCTTTCCAGTGCCGAAGCTGGTCTTTCTGGCCTCTATTCTCGTGTCGCGGGTGCTCATGATGCTGATTTCTGTCGGCACCTTGCTGCTGGTGGCGCGGTACGGGTACGGCATTGATATCTCGCTGTGGAGCGTGCAGTCCATGCGTGCGTTGCCGGTCATTCTGCTGGGCGGCGCCATGTTGCTGAGCCTCGGCACCCTGCTGGCCAGTCGCACCTCCTCGGTCAAGGAAACCGAATTGCTGTGCCATCTGATCCATTACCCGGCCCTGTTCTTCGGCAACCTGACCATCCCGTTGAACGATGCGCCAGCCTGGATCAAAAGCATTCTCTCGGTGATTCCGATCAACCAGTTTGTCTCTGTACTGCGCCAAGTGCTGCTCGAAGGAGCGCCCTTGCCTTCGCTGTGGCTGCCCTTGTTGGCCATGGCAGGCTGGACCACGTTGTTTCTCACCGCAGCCACCTTAATGTTCCGCTGGCACAAGAGTTAAGCCCGGGACTCAGGCATTTCATTGCATCTCTATCCAAGGAAACCCGCATGTCTATCAGCAAGCTAGGCCGTGCCTATTTGTCGAATGCCAGCGCATTCATTCCGGTCATCGTGTTCCTGTTGTATGGCCGTTTCGGCCCGGGTGAGGCAGGCGTACGCTGGGATACCGCGTATGTGCTCAGCGGTATTCTCAGCATTGCGCACCTGTTCTGGCTGTTCAATTACCGCCCTGGCCATTGGATCGCAATGGGCGTCGACCTGTACCTGATGATTGGCGCCCTGTTGGCCACGGTCTCTACCGCTGCGTTGCAAGTGTGGGGGCAGGAGCTGGGTGCTGCTCCGGTGCTGGCGTGCGTATTGGTGATTGGCATGGGTGCCACCCGGTTTTCTCCACTCGGCTTCATCGGCGAAACCAGCAGCGATCAGGCTTTGGTTCGAAAACTCTCTGTGATGCTGCTGATTGGCGCGGCCATCGCCGTCGCCGTGTCGTTGATTTTTCGCCATAACACGTTGCTGGGAGGCGTATTGCCGGTCGTCGCACTGGTGCTGGTACGCAGCCAGTTGCTCAAGCGCATGGCGGCGGCGCAATGAGCGACCTGGAACATACCGTGGACCGACAAGCCTCGGGCCTCGACGCGTTTCTGGCCGAAGTCGCCGAAGTTCTGGGGCAGGCGTCGCTGCTGACCGGGGCGGACTGTGCCCCCTATGAAATCGACGTTGCTCATTGCCGCGGCAAAGCGGCGGCGGTCGTCATCCCGTGCGATACCCACGCTGTCAGCGCGCTTATGCGCATCGCGGTGCGCCATCGCATACGGCTGGTCGCCCAAGGCAACCGCAGCGGATTGGTGGGCGGTGCCGTCACCGACAACTCCGGCAAGCAAGTGATCGTCTCACTTTCGCGCATGCGCCAAGTGCGCGAGATTGATCCCTTGAACCGCACGGTGATTGTCGAAGCCGGCACGCTCTTGTCAGCACTGAATCGCACACTGGAAAGCCATTCGCTGTATTTCCCTATTGATATCGGCAGCGACCCGGCCATAGGCGGATTAATCGGCGCCAATGCCGGCGGCAGCCGCTTGCTCAAGCATGGCGACGTGCGCCATAACCTGCTCGGTATCGAAGTGGTGCTGCCCGATGGCGACGGCACCGTGGTGCAACTCCTCGCACCGCTGCGCAAGAACAATACCGGGCTTGACCTCAAGCAGTTGTTTGTCGGCACCGGTGGCGCCTTCGGCATCATTACGGCGGCGACGCTTGAGCTCAAACGCATCGACCAGTCGACGCAAAGCGTGTTTGTGGCCTTGCCTGACCATGGGACAGCGCTTGAGGTGTTGCAGGCTTTCGAACTTCAATTTGGCGATCTGCTGTGCGCGTTCGAAGTGATCTCCGAGGCGGCGCTCGCCATTACGTTGCGCAACTTCCCCACGCTGCGCCACCCGTTCGGCCAATCGTCGGCAAGCTGCTACGCCCTGATTGAGATCGCCAGCAGCATGCCTGGCTTGCACAGCCTTTTTGCGCAACGAACCGAACAGGTGCTGGAAGCGCTGTATGAAAGCGGCCGAATTCTCGACGCCGCCTTTGGAAATACCAGCAGCTTTTGGCCACTGCGAGACAACCTGCCGCTGGCCATCGCCAAGGAAGGTATCCCACTGTCGTTCGACGTAGCGTTTTCGCGCTCACGCTTGGTCGCTTTCCGTGATCAGGCTGCACAGTGGTTACAGCGCGAACATCCGCTGCTACAGCTTTACGATTTCGGCCATTTTGCCGACGGCGGCTGCCATTTGATTGTGCTGGTGCCGCACGCCCACATCAGCCAGTACGGCATCGCCAAGGTCGTCGCTGTGCGTAGCGGCATCTATAAGCTGGTGACCGAAAACGGCGGCTGCTTCAGTGCAGAGCATGGCGTCGGGCCTGTGAATGCAGCTTATTACGGCAAGTACACGCCCCCAGAGGTGCAGGAAATCAGCAGGGCTATGCAGCTTTTAATGGATCCCCAAGCTGTGTTGGGCCGCTACCGCTACACATAGAACCAACCTCCTGCGCATTTCATTTCCAGGAAAAATCGGGCCTGACGATGGCACAGCAAACAATAGGACACATGATGATTACCGGCAAAATGCTCATCGGCCAGTCGGCAGTGCGTGGCGACAAAGGATTGCTGTCTGCAATCAACCCTGCCACCCATGAAACGCTGGGGCCTGACTTCGGCGTCGGCGGTATCGCTGACATTGAACAGGCCTGCACGTTGGCGCAGCAGGCCTGCGATCGCTACCGCGCGACCACGGCAGAACAGCGTGCCCAGTTTCTGGAAGCGATCGCCACGGGCATCCTGGCGTTGGGGGTCACGCTGATCGGGCGCGCGTCTCTCGAAACCGGATTGCCGGCAGCGCGCCTGATCATCGAACGGGGCCGCACCGTGAGCCAGTTGCGGCTCTTTGCCCAAGTGGTGCGCGACGGCCACTACCTCGGCGCCACCCTGGACAGCGCTTTGCCGACGCGCCTCCCTGCTCGCCCCGACCTGAGGCTGCACAAGATCGCGCTCGGCCCGGTGGCTGTATTTGGTGCAAGCAATTTTCCCCTGGCGTTTTCGGTTGCCGGCGGCGACAGCGCCGCTGCCCTGGCCGCTGGCTGCCCGATAGTGGTCAAGGCACACGAAGCTCACCTGGGTACGTCTGAACTGGTAGGCCAGGTGATTCAACAGGCCGCCGCTGCCCACAACTTGCCAGAGGGCGTGTTTTCCCTGCTCATTGGCGACAGTCATCCGTTCGGCCAGTCCCTGGTCAGCCATCCCGCGATCAAGGCAGTCGCCTTCACGGGTTCGCGACAAGGCGGTCTGGCGCTGATGCGTACCGCGGCGCAACGCAGCGAACCGATTCCGGTGTACGCCGAAATGAGCTGCATCAATCCCGTGTTCCTGTTGCCGCATGCGCTGTCGATGCGCGCCAGCGAAATCGGCCGTGGATTCGTTGAGGCTCTGACGATGAGTGCCGGCCAATTGTGTACAAATCCAGGCTTGGTGATTGCCCTGGAAGGTCAGCCACTGACCCAGTTTTGCAGCACGGCCCTGGACGCCCTGCACAAAAAGGCGGCAGCAACCATGCTGACGCCGGGGATTCATCATGCCTACCTCACTGGGATCGAGGAGACAGGCAACATCAGCGGTATTACAACGCTGGGCCAAGGGTGCCCTGCAGAAAAGCCAAGTGCCGCGCAGGCCACAGTGTTCGTAACCGATGCAGCCACCTTTCTCACAACAGAACGGCTTGGCGACGAAACATTCGGCCCCAGCTCGCTGATCGTCGCCTGCAAGAACGAAGATGAAATGCTGGCGGTGGCCGAGCACCTGTCAGGACAGCTGACGGCGACAATGCAATTGGATGACGCTGATCATGGGCTGGCCCGAAAGCTGCTGCCCATCCTTGAGCGCAAGGCGGGCCGCATCCTGGTGAACGGTTATCCGAACAACGTCGAGGTCTCTCACGCGATGGTGCATGGCGGCCCGTTCCCGGCCAGTTCGGACAGTCGAAGTAGCGCCGTCGGCGCCAGCGCCATCGACAGGTTCTTGCGGCCGGTGTGTTATCAGGACCTGCCTGCGGCCTTGATGCCTGAAGCGCTACAGGAGGGCAATCCGCTCGAACTGTGGCGCATGGTCAATGGGCAATGTGTGCTTGCCTGAGTCGCGGAGATCGCTTAATAGCCTGCGCTTTCAGGTTCGTAACGCACAAAGCGCCAGCCCGTCTGTTAAAAAGTCGCTTTGATCTGTAGTCCTACAGCCAATGCGTTTCCTCTTTTTTTACCGAAGAACGCGCCCGGTTCGATGTAGTACTGCATGTCCGGTCGCACCAGCAGCCAGGGCGTGACTTGCGCGCCATAGTTGAGTTCAAGCATCTGCTCGCCGTTGTCGAGGCTGGCGATCATGTCTGACTCCCCAAAATTGATTGCAGCCGCTTCTTGCTCATCGCGCGTGCGCGAATTGATCACGGCGCGGCCATAACCAAAGGCGATAGTATCTTTGGGGCGGTTTGCAAAGGGCTTCTGCTTGACCAGACCCACCGAATACCAACGACGCATCGGTGAAGTCGCAGCGTTACTGGTGGCCGCTTGCCCGAAAAGGCGCAATACGCTTTCAGGGTCTTGCTCGTCCTTCCAGATGGCCTGATCAAACAACACGTAAGCCCCGGTACGGTTACTGCTCTTTTCTGTGCTGCCAATTTTCTGGTAATTGGACGTGTCGTAATACCAACCGACTTTGTACTGACCATCCAGAAAGGCATGATTATTGAAAATCGCCTCCAGTGGCAAAATAGCCCCGGTGGTACCGTTGCTGGGCATGGAAAACGCTTCAGAAGGGCGTGCGTTGTGCTCCGGGTTGACTTGGAACACAGCGGTTTGCAGCGTTAGAGACGGGTTAACGTCGTAACGCAGTTCTCCCCCCCAGTGTGCCGTCGGATAGTTACCCCATCCACTGCCGCTGGACATGGTTAACGGGTGTGCACAAAAACCGGCGCTTACAAAGTTGGTCAGGATGGGCATCCCCCCAAATTCGGTGCCCATGACCATATATCCGACCTTGGCCGACAGGTCATTGGAAAACAGATTGCGTTGATAGCTGAACTCGGTCAGCCGGGTGTATTCACCCCCATAGTTTTCCTGAGCTGATAAGCGGTTACCGAGCAAATCTTCCGTGGCGCTGTGGCCACGACGGTCATTGATAATGATCTGCACCACCCCAGCATCCGGAGTGTCGAGTAACTTGCTCAGATCAAACTGCGCGCCAATGCGTATTTGTTGCGCATAGCGAGTGCCGCGTTTTATCCCGCCGTGCAGGTTCGAAATCGTCTCGGAGCTGTATTCACCCGTCAGCTTAATCCCCTTGTCGACCAGCTTCTGTCGCTCCCCTCCCCAATCGCCGGTGAGTGTTGAGCGACTCATCAAGTCCGTAGAATCCGCCAACGCTGAAGCAGGGGCCAACATACAGAACGACAAACCGCTGCACAGGCTGGTACTCAGCAGCGCGCGGAAAGAAAAAAACATTCGAAAGGTGCTCCGTTGAAAAAACGCAGATGATCAAGGCTGTTTAGCAAGTCGCCTTATGCTGCTTGCGTCAAGGTGTAAGGACTGGATTGGATTGGATAACGCCGCTTGACGTTAGTAGCAACGCTTAAGTGTAAGCATCAGCTTTTTTGGAATACATCCAACTCTGCAAGAAACATTGTTGGTGCGTTCGTAACAATTCGCCTGAATGCCAGCTCTTGAACTAACAGGCACGAACCTGAAGCGATGACTCAACAGATCTGCTCATCGTGCCTATGACTCATTGCTCGTTGGCCACCCAGCACCGATGACGTTCTGCACCTATTGAGTCGCTCACGACTACTTGATTGTTACTGTTTCATCAATATTGTTTTCCAATGCGCTGGATTTATCCGAGACATCATCCGATTAAAATTAGCCTGCTAGCGCAAACAAAGTCACAAAATCCAACCCTATAGAGCACTGATGCTCCGCTCCAGGTTTCGTAGAACCTTCAGTCCTTTGTGTGCAACTGCGCGTTCAGCATCCGACTCACCGGGTAACGACCTGGTTTTTCAGCGCTTTAACGCTTGATTGACGAGGTGCCAGAGGATTTACGCCCAACCAATTACGTCCGAATCGATCATTCGGCCGGGCTGTTCGCACCGACGACGAACAGTTTTGTATTCACCCATAGAGCATTCATGAAAATGACGGATGACCATCAATCACCCAATAAAAGACGGGCAATCAGCTCGCTCGCGAGAATAATATTTTCCCTCTTCGTTTTTGCTGTTGCAGTGACATTGATATACGGCGGGGTCATGTTATTGGCCCTGGACGGCTCAAGTTATTATCTAATAGCCGGGTTGGCTTATTTGCTACTCGCCCCGTTATTGTTATGGCGTAAACGTTTCAGCATTATATTTTCGGCACTTATTTTCCTTGCTACATGCGTCTGGGCATTTTATGAGGTAGGTCAGTTCAGTTATTGGGAACTGCTGCCACGCCTTGTCGTTCCAGCCATTATCCTGACACTTAGTTTGTGGGTGGGCGCGACGTTCCCGGGTACATCCCTGACGACTCGGCGCATGGCTAACCGGTTTGGCTTTGCGGTGTTTGCCGCGTTGATCGCCACCTTTATTGCTGCGTTTTACCCTCACGGTGCGATCTCAAATCCTGTGGTCGCGTCGAAGGCATCCGAGCCGAAGGAACCTACTGCCGATACGCCTGAAAATTGGGAATACTATGGTCGCAGCGCATCGGGTACCCGGTTTGCGCCTTACACGCAGATCACCCCAGAAAACGTCAAGGACCTACAGGTCGCCTGGACATACAGAACAGGGCGCAGAACGACCGGGGCTGGTGCAGGCGTAGACGAAAACACGCCGTTGCAGATTGGCAACGTGCTGTATTCATGCACACCGGAGAATCTGATCACCGCACTGGATGGTGATACTGGGACTCCTCTCTGGAAGTTCGACCCTAAAGCCAAAACCGAAGAACACGTCACCTGCCGCGGCGTGGGTTATTACGACATAGATAAAGACGACAGCCTGAGTGCTGAGGTCAAGGCTTCGCACGACAACGACCAACAATGCCGTCAGCGCATTCTGGTGTCCTCTGTAGATGCCCGTCTGTTTGCACTTGACGCGCACACCGGCGCCCTGTGTTCGAGCTTTGGTGAGAACGGTTACGTCGATCTCAAGAAAGGCATGGGCCCGACCGAGAAGAGCAAACGCTATCACCCAACCTCTCTGCCGGTTGTGATGGGTCATCTGACCGTAGTCGGCGGCTGGGTGCGTGACATTGTAGCGGGCGAGCCTTCAGGGGCCGTGCGTGCATTTGACGTGCTGACCGGTGATTTGGTCTGGGCATGGGACATAGGCGCACCTGAGGGTAAGGACGCTACTGCCGACGATCACCAGTTCACGCTGGAAACGCCTAACGTATGGACTATTCCTACTTACGATAAAGAGTTGAACCTGGTCTACCTGCCAACAGGCAATGGCCCACCGGACTACTGGGGCGGTGATCGCAACGCGGCCAAGGAAAAATATGGCTCGGCGGTTGTAGCTGTGGATGCATCGACCGGTAAAGCCAAGTGGGTTTACCAGATCGTTCACCACGATGTGTGGGATTACGACCTGCCTTCTCAGCCAGTTATGTATGACTGGAAGAGCGCTGACGGCGAGAAAACGCCGGTTTTGATCCAGACCAGCAAAACAGGCAATATTTTTGTTCTGGACCGTCGTACAGGCAAACCTGTTACCGAAGTTGAAGAACGTCCGGTTCCAACCTCACCTGCTGCTGAAGGCGAGCACCTGTCACCGACTCAACCGTTTTCGGTCGGAATGCCAACTATTGGTGTTGAGCCACTGACTGAGAAGTCCATGTGGGGCGTGACGACTTTCGATCAACTGTACTGCCGGATCATGTTCAAGGACTCCGTTTACGTGGGCCCGTTTACACCTCCGTCCGAGAAACCGTACATCGAATGGCCAGGCTTGTTGGGCGGTATGAACTGGGGGGGCATCTCCATCGACGAAAATACAGGCATGATGTTTGTTAACGACATGCGTGTGCCCCTGCGGATGTCGCTGGTGACGAAGGAAGACACCAGCAAGTTCAAAGTATCGACTGACGAAGTGCCCGGTTTCATGGGAACCATTCGCCCACAAGTCGCCGGTATCTATGGCGGCGTGAGAATCGACATTCTGCAATCGCCACTGGGCGTGCCGTGCAATACACCCCCGTTCGGCAGCATGAGTGCGATTGATCTCAATACTCAGAAACTGGTGTGGCAAGTGCCTATGGGCACCGTCCAGGATACCGGCCCTATGGGAATTAAAACCCACATGCCGATACCGCTGGGCATGCCAACACTGGGTGGTCCAACCTCAACAGCCTCGGGCCTGGTGTTCTTTGCCGGGACTCAAGACTACTACCTGCGTGCGCTCGACTCGGCAACCGGTAAAGAAGTGTGGAAAGCACGCTTGCCTGTCGGCGCAGTGGCCGCACCGCTGATCTACAAATCACCGGTTACCGGGAAACAATACGTGGTGATCTCCGCAGGGGGCATGAGCCACTCCCCTGACGTAGGTGACTACATCATTGCGTATGCATTACCGGACAGTGCTGAAAAATAAACGGCTGGTTGCGTTTATGTAAAAAATAATCCCCGTTTACGGGGATTATTTTTGAGGCAAACAAAAAGCCCCGAGAGCAGAACTCTCGGGGCTTTTTAGGTAACGCTGAAGCTGTTAAGCCCAAGGCAAGACCTAGAACGGAATATCGTCATCAAAGCTGTCGAAATCCGGAGCTGGCTGCGGGGCCTGCTGTTGCGGCGCAGGGCGCGACTGTTGCTGTTGCTGCGGTGCAGGGCGTTGAGCCTGCTGACGCGGAGCCGACTGTTGTTGCTGGTAGTTGTTGCCACCACCCTGGTTTTGCTGGTCGCCCTGTGGACGGCCACCCAGCAGTTGCATGGTGCCTTGCATGTCGACCACGATTTCGGTGGTGTAACGCTTGATACCGTCTTTTTCCCACTCACGGGTTTGCAGCTTGCCTTCGATGTACACCTGCGAACCCTTGCGCAGGTATTCGCCGGCGATTTCGGCCACTTTGCCGAACATCGATACACGGTGCCATTCAGTCTTCTCGACTTTCTGACCGGTTTGCTTGTCAGTCCATTGTTCGCTGGTTGCCAGACTCAGGTTGGTCACGGCATTACCGTTAGGCAAGTAGCGAACTTCGGGATCCTGGCCGCATGTGCCGACCAATATAACTTTGTTAACCCCACGGGCCATAACGTTCTCCTAGGCTTCGCACGTCGGCGCTGGGTTAACCAACTGCTCGAGTGTCGCGCGATCCAATAGTTCGGTGTCCAATTTGATATAAATCGCAGCCTCTTCAGCCACGATCACTGCATCTGTAACGCCATTGACTGCCTTTAGACGCTCAGCCAGACCTGCTTCGCGCAACGCCTCGGGCGATAACGGCAGGCGCAGGCTTGTTACATACGGTGGTTCACGCATGGTAACAGCAAAGGCCAACCAGAGTGCAGCCAGACCTGCGCCTCCCAGGAACACAACCGACAGACCGCCATGCTGAAACAGCCAGCCGCCGAGTATGCCGCCCAGTGCCGATCCGAGGAACTGGCTGGTGGAGTAAACCCCCATCGCCGTGCCCTTGCCGCCTGCGGGTGAAACTTTGCTGATCAGCGAAGGCAATGAAGCCTCCAACAGGTTAAACGCAGTGAAAAACACCACAGTGCCAATCACCAGCGTTCGTAAACTGTCGCCGAACTTCCAGAAGAATAGCTCAGTGAGCATCAACGTCACGACGGCGCCGAGCAAAACTCGTTTCATTTTGCGTTTCTTTTCGCCGTAGATGATGAACGGGATCATGGCGAAGAATGAAATCAGCAAGGCCGTCAGATACACCCACCAATGTTGTTCCTTGGGCAGGCCGGCCTTCTCGACCAGCGCCAGCGGCAGTGCGATAAAGCTCGACATCAACATGGCGTGCAGCACAAAAATGCCAAGGTCCAGGCGCAACAGGTCGGGATGGCGCAAGGTCGGCAGCAAGGCCTGCTTCGCCACTCCGGACTCACGATGCTGCAAGGTACCGGTGGAACGCGGCACCATAAACATCACAATCACGATCCCGCACAGCGCCATTGCCCCCGTCGCCAGAAACAGCCCGGACAACCCGAAAGCGCGAGTCAGGAGCGGCCCCACCACCATGGCCACGGCAAATGACAAGCCGATGGTCATGCCGATCATGGCCATGGCCTTGGTGCGATGCTGTTCACGGGTAAGGTCTGACAACAGCGCCATGACGGCTGCAGAAATCGCCCCCGCACCTTGCAGGATGCGTCCCGCAATGACGCCCCAGATCGAATCGGAATTGGCCGCCAGCACACTGCCCAGCGCGAAGACAATCAAGCCCAGGTAAATGACCGGGCGCCGTCCAATACGATCGGAAATAACACCAAAGGGGATCTGGAAAATGGCCTGGGTCAGGCCATAAGCGCCAATCGCCAGACCAATCAGGGCGGGCGTTGCACCGGCAAGGTCCATTCCATAGGTTGCCAGAACCGGCAACACCATAAACATGCCCAGCATACGGAAGGCGAACACAAGGGCCAGACCGCTTGCTGCCCGGGTCTCGCCGCTACTCATGCGTTCGCTGTGGGGATCGTGCATGGAAAAACCTCATGTGAACCGGCGGCGATTCTATCAGTCCCATCGTCTAACAGCACATACACGAGAGAGACGCGACGCTTTGTCACGCAAAAGTTATAAAGGCTGCTTGAATGACAGTGTGCCATCAAGGGCCTGCACAGCTTTCGCACAGATCCGTATACTCATTCGTTTACGTTATGCCCGCCAAGCGAGGCCGCAGTGGACAAGATCCTGATACGTGGGGCACGAACCCACAACCTGAAGAACATCGACCTGACCCTGCCAAGGGACAAACTGATCGTTATCACCGGACTGTCTGGCTCCGGCAAATCATCCCTCGCGTTTGACACGCTGTATGCCGAAGGCCAGCGCCGTTATGTCGAGTCGTTGTCAGCCTATGCGCGGCAGTTCCTGTCGATGATGGAAAAGCCTGACGTCGATACCATCGAGGGTCTGTCGCCGGCGATTTCCATCGAGCAAAAATCGACCTCGCACAACCCGCGCTCCACGGTCGGCACCATCACCGAAATCTACGACTACCTGCGCCTGCTGTATGCCCGCGTAGGTATCCCGCGCTGCCCGGATCACGACATTCCTCTGGAAGCCCAGACCGTCAGCCAAATGGTCGACCTGGTACTGGCCCAGCCCGAAGGCAGCAAGCTGATGCTGCTGGCGCCGGTGATCCGCGAGCGTAAGGGCGAACACCTTTCAGTATTTGAAGAACTGCGCGCCCAGGGTTTTGTTCGCGCCCGGGTCAACGGCAAGCTTTGCGAGCTGGACGAACTGCCCAAGCTCGACAAACAGAAAAAGCACAGCATTGATGTGGTGGTTGACCGCTTTAAAGTGCGTGCCGATCTGCAGCAGCGCCTGGCCGAGTCTTTCGAGACAGCGCTGAAACTGGCTGATGGCATTGCCCTGGTTGCGCCGATGGACGATGAGCCGGGCGAAGAAATAATCTTCTCCGCGCGCTTCGCCTGCCCGATTTGCGGCCATGCGATCAGCGAGCTGGAACCCAAGCTGTTTTCCTTCAACAACCCGGCAGGTGCATGCCCGACCTGCGATGGTCTGGGGGTCAAGCAGTTCTTCGATATCAAGCGCCTGGTCAATGGCGAGCTGACGCTGGCCGAAGGCGCGATCCGCGGTTGGGACAGGCGCAACGTTTATTACTTCCAGATGCTCGGGGCGTTGGCCAAGCATTACGACTTCAGCCTTGAAGTGCCGTTCAGCGAGCTGCCGGCCGACAAGCAAAAGGTGATCCTGTATGGCAGCGGCACGCAAAACGTGGATTTCCGCTATCTGAATGATCGTGGCGATATCGTCAAGCGTGCTCACCCGTTCGAAGGCATCGTGCCAAACCTGGAACGCCGTTATCGCGAAACCGAGTCGGCCACCGTGCGCGAAGAACTGGCCAAGTTCCTCAGCACCCAGTCCTGCCCGGATTGCCGGGGTACCCGACTGCGTCGCGAAGCCCGTCATGTATGGGTCGGCGAAAAAACCCTGCCCGCGGTCACCAGCATGCCTATCGGTGATGCAACCGAATACTTCAGCACGCTGAGCCTGAGCGGACGCCGTGGCGAAATCGCTGACAAAATCCTTAAGGAAATTCGCGAGCGCCTGCAGTTCCTGGTGAATGTGGGGCTGGACTATCTGTCGCTGGACCGTAGTGCCGATACCCTGTCAGGCGGTGAAGCCCAGCGTATTCGTCTGGCCAGTCAGATTGGTGCAGGCCTGGTTGGCGTGCTGTATATCCTCGACGAGCCCTCCATCGGCCTGCATCAGCGCGATAACGATCGCCTGCTGGGCACCCTCAAGCATCTGCGTGATATCGGTAACACCGTGATTGTGGTGGAGCACGACGAAGACGCCATCCGCCTGGCGGACTATGTGGTGGATATCGGCCCTGGTGCTGGCGTGCATGGCGGTCATATTGTTGCTGAAGGTACACCGGCCGAGGTGATGGCTCACCCTGACTCACTGACAGGCAAATACCTGTCGGGGCGTGTGAAGATTGCCGTACCCGCCAAGCGCACACCGCGCAACAAGAAGCTGACACTGTCGCTCAAGGGTGCTCGCGGCAATAACTTGCGCAATGTTGACCTGGAGATACCGATCGGTCTTTTGACCTGTGTGACCGGGGTTTCCGGTTCGGGCAAGTCGACCCTGATCAACAACACACTCTACCCGCTCAGCGCCACGGCACTGAATGGCGCGACCACGCTGGAAGCGGCGGCGCACGACAGCATCAAGGGGCTTGAGCATCTGGACAAGGTCGTCGATATCGACCAAAGCCCGATTGGCCGTACGCCGCGCTCCAACCCTGCGACCTACACCGGGTTGTTTACGCCAATCCGCGAGTTGTTCTCGGGTGTGCCCGAGTCGCGCTCGCGCGGTTACGGCCCGGGGCGTTTCTCTTTCAACGTAAAGGGCGGACGCTGCGAGGCCTGTCAGGGTGATGGCCTGATCAAGGTAGAAATGCACTTTCTGCCGGACATCTATGTGCCTTGCGATGTGTGCAAAAGCAAGCGTTACAACCGTGAAACCCTTGAGATCAAATACAAGGGCAAGAGCATCCACGAAGTGCTGGAAATGACCATCGAAGAAGCGCGAGTGTTCTTCGATGCCGTGCCTGCACTGGCGCGTAAGCTGCAAACGCTGATGGATGTAGGCTTGTCCTATATCAAGCTAGGACAATCCGCCACCACGCTGTCAGGCGGTGAGGCGCAACGGGTCAAGTTGTCCCGTGAGCTGTCCAAGCGCGATACAGGCAAGACCTTGTATATCCTCGATGAGCCTACTACCGGTTTGCACTTTGCTGACATCCAGCAGTTGCTGGATGTGCTGCATCGTCTTCGCGACCATGGCAACACCGTGGTAGTGATCGAACACAACCTGGACGTGATCAAGACCGCTGACTGGCTGGTGGATCTCGGCCCTGAGGGGGGTTCCAAGGGCGGGCAGATCATTGCTACCGGTACACCGGAAGAAGTAGCCGAGATGAAGCAATCACACACGGGCTTCTACCTGAAGCCACTGTTGATTCGCGACAAGGCTTAAAGCGCGGTACGAAAAAGCCCCTGCCATCGTGAGATGGCAGGGGCTTTTTACTGAGCGCAAATCAAGCTCTTGTGGGAACGGGCTTGCTCGCGATGGTAACGCCGCGACACACAAGCCAGACCGTGTTGCCTGCATCGCGGGCAAGCCACGCTCCCACCAAAAGCATCTCAGCTTCCCTGGATCAGAACTGCGATTGCAGGTAGTTCTGCAAGCCGATCGACTTGATCAGGCCCAGCTGTTTTTCCAGCCAGTAGGTGTGGTCTTCTTCGGTGTCTGCCAGCTGAACACGCAACATGTCACGGCTCACGTAGTCCTTGTGCAGTTCGCACAGGGCGATGCCTTTGCACAGCGCGGCACGGACTTTATATTCCAGGCGCAGGTCGGCAGCGAACATCTCAGGCACCGTAGTGCCCACATCCAGGTCGTCAGGGCGCATGCGCGGCGTACCCTCGAGCATCAGAATCCGGCGCATCAACGCATCAGCGTGTTGTGCCTCTTCCTCCATCTCGTGGTTGATACGCTCGTAAAGCTTGGTGAAACCCCAATCCTCGTACATACGGGAATGGACGAAATATTGGTCACGCGCAGCCAACTCGCCGGTCAGCAACGTATTGAGATAATCGATTACATCCGGGTGGCCTTGCATTGCCTTACATCTCCCTGCTTGAAAGGCTGTAGTTTGAACCAAGCCGACTGAGAGGTCACGGCTAAATCGCAATAAAAACCCTGTTTTTCAGAGAAAACAGGGTTAAATAACGCAAAAACCGCCCAATTGAGGGCGGTTCTGCTTCTCACTTAGAGTTAGTTACGCTGTACACCCAACGCCTTGGCAACACCATCACCATAAGCCTGATCAGCATTGTAGAAATGCTGCAGCTGACGCTCGACGACATCCCCCGTCACACCCTCCATAGCCCCTGCAATATTGTTGATCAGCAGGGCTTTCTGCTCGTCGTTCATCAGTCGGAACAGGGCACCGGCGTGGCTGTAGTAATCGCTGTCTACACGATGATCGTAACGATCAGCTGCACCACTGAGGGCCAATGGCGGCTCAGCATATTGCGGTGCTTGTTTTGGCGCGTCGCCATAGCTGTTCGGCTCATAGTTCGGTGCAGCACCACCATTGTTGCCGAAGGCCATAGAGCCATCACGCTGATAGTTATGCACAGGTACCCGTGGTGAGTTGATCGGCAGGTGCTGGTGGTTAGTGCCTACACGGTAGCGATGGGCATCGGCATACGCGAACACACGGCCTTGCAGCATGCGGTCAGGCGACAGGCCCACACCCGGGATCATATTGCTTGGCCCGAACGCAGCCTGCTCCACTTCGGCAAAGTAGTTCAGCGGGTTGCGGTTCAGCTCCAGCTCACCGATTTCAATCAGCGGGAACTCTTTCTGCGACCAGGTCTTGGTCACGTCAAACGGGTTCTCATAGTGGGCTGCAGCCTGAGCTTCAGTCATGACCTGCATGCATACGCGCCATTTCGGAAAGTCACCGCGTTCGATGGCGGCAAACAAGTCACGCTGTGCGTAATCCGGGTCGGTACCGGCAAGGCGCGCAGCCTCTGCAGGCGGCAGGTTCTTGATGCCCTGCTTGGTTTTGTAATGCCATTTGACCCAGTGACGCTCACCCGCAGCATTGATCAGGCTGTACGTGTGGCTGCCAAAGCCATGCATATGGCGGTAACCATCTGGAATGCCGCGATCGGAAAACAGGATGGTGACCTGGTGCAGCGACTCAGGGGAGTGCGACCAGAAGTCCCACATCATCTGTGCGCTTTTCAGGTTGCTTTGCGGGAGGCGTTTTTGTGTGTGGATAAAGTCGGGAAATTTAAGCGGGTCACGGATGAAAAACACCGGGGTGTTATTACCGACGATGTCCCAGTTACCTTCCTCGGTGTAGAACTTGAGGGCAAAGCCACGTGGATCACGCTCGGTATCAGCCGAGCCGCGCTCGCCACCTACCGTTGAGAAGCGCAGAAAAGTGGGGGTTTGCTTGCCGATGGTGTCAAACAGCTTGGCACTGCTGTACTGAGCCATGTCACGGGTCAGGGTGAAAGTGCCATGGGCGCCTGAACCCTTGGCGTGTACGCGACGCTCAGGAATGTTTTCACGGTTGAAGTGCGCGAGCTTTTCGATCAGATGAAAATCGTCAAGCAGCAATGGGCCACGAGGACCGGCAGAACGAGAATTCTGGTTATCCGCAACTGGAGCGCCGCTGGCGGTTGTAAGCGTTTTGGTCTGGCTCATATGTTTGCTTCCTCAGTCAGTCTTTGTACTGCCGGCTAATCGGCTGACGAGGAGTATTGACCATGAATTACACATGGGCAAATGCATTAAATGATCAGAATCAATAGATAATCATAATCGAACGCGCACAAAAAACCGGGCACTAGGCCCGGTTCTTTGTAGAGACTGACGTCTTACTCAGCGGATACAGCTTCACCGCCAACTGGACGATCAACCAACTCGACGTACGCCATAGGCGCGTTGTCGCCAGCGCGGAAACCGCACTTGAGGATGCGCAGGTAGCCACCCTCACGAGTTGCATAACGCTTGCCCAGATCGTTGAACAGCTTACCAACCATGGCTTTCGAACGAGTACGGTCGAAGGCCAGACGGCGGTTAGCAACAGAATCAATCTTGGCCAGAGTAATCAGCGGCTCAGCAACGCGACGCAATTCTTTGGCTTTCGGCAGAGTCGTTTTGATCAGCTCGTGCTCGAACAACGACACTGCCATGTTTTGAAACATAGCCTTGCGGTGCGAGCTAGTGCGGCTCAGGTGACGACCACTTTTACGATGACGCATGGTTCATTCCTTACCAAACACAACGTTCGGTGATTACGACGATCAGGCAGTCGCCTTGTCGTCCTTCTTAAGACTTGCAGGCGGCCAGTTGTCGAGGCGCATGCCGAGGGACAGACCACGGGAGGCCAGAACGTCCTTGATTTCAGTCAAGGATTTCTTGCCCAGGTTCGGAGTCTTCAACAGTTCTACTTCGGTGCGCTGAATCAGGTCACCGATGTAGTAAATGTTCTCCGCCTTAAGGCAGTTGGCCGAACGCACGGTCAGTTCCAGATCGTCAACAGGACGAAGCAGGATCGGATCGATCTCGTCTTCCTGCTCGATTACCACTGGCTCGCTGTCACCTTTGAGGTCGACGAATGCAGCCAACTGCTGTTGCAGGATGGTTGCAGCACGACGAATGGCCTCTTCAGGATCCAGTGTACCGTTGGTTTCCAGATCAATAACCAGCTTGTCCAGGTTGGTGCGCTGCTCGACACGGGCGTTTTCCACCACGTATGCGATACGGCGAACCGGGCTGAACGAAGAATCCAGCTGCAAGCGACCAATGCTGCGGCTTTCGTCTTCATCGCTCTGACGCGAGTCTGCTGGTTCATAACCACGACCACGAGCTACGGTGAGCTTCATGTTCAAGGCGCCGTTAGACGCCAGGTTGGCGATTACGTGATCGGGATTAACGATCTCGACATCATGATCCAGCTGAATATCGGCAGCGGTAACCACCCCCGAACCCTTCTTCGACAAGGTCAGCGTAACTTCGTCACGGCCGTGCAGCTTGATAGCCAGACCTTTAAGGTTCAACAGGATTTCAATTACGTCTTCCTGTACACCTTCGATGGCGCTGTACTCGTGGAGCACACCGTCAATCTCGGCCTCGACTACTGCACAGCCTGGCATTGAGGACAACAGGATGCGGCGCAGCGCGTTGCCCAGGGTGTGGCCAAAACCACGCTCGAGAGGCTCGAGAGTGATTTTAGCGCGGGTTGGACTGACAACTTGCACATCAATATGGCGAGGTGTCAGGAACTCATTTACCGAAATCTGCATGGATGCACCTATTTTCTAGCCCTTACTTGGAGTAGAGCTCGACAATCAGGCTTTCGTTGATGTCGGCGGACAGATCACTGCGAGCAGGAACGTTCTTGAAAACGCCCGACTTCTTCTCAGTGTCTACTTCTACCCATTCTACGCGGCCACGTTGGGCACACAGATCGAGAGCTTGGACAATGCGAAGCTGGTTCTTTGCTTTCTCGCGGATAGCGACCACGTCACCAGCACGAACCTGGTAGGACGGAACGTTTACGGTCTGACCGTTAACGCTGATCGACTTGTGCGATACCAACTGACGAGATTCGGCACGAGTAGAACCGAAACCCATACGGTATACGACGTTATCCAGGCGGCATTCGAGCAGTTGCAGCAGGTTTTCACCGGTTGCACCTTTTTTGCCAGCAGCTTGTTTGTAGTAGCCGCTGAACTGACGCTCGAGAACGCCGTAGATACGACGGACCTTCTGCTTTTCACGCAGTTGGGTACCGTAGTCGGATTGGCGACCGCGGCGTTGGCCGTGGATGCCTGGAGCAGCTTCAATATTGCACTTCGATTCGATAGCGCGCACACCACTCTTCAGGAAGAGATCAGTGCCTTCACGACGTGCCAGTTTGCATTTTGGACCAATGTAACGAGCCATTCTTTACAGTCTCCTGATTACACGCGGCGCTTCTTCGGCGGACGGCACCCGTTGTGCGGGATTGGCGTCACGTCGGTGATGCTGGCGATCTTATAGCCACAGCCGTTCAAAGCACGGACAGCGGACTCACGACCTGGACCTGGGCCCTTGACGTTAACGTCAAGGTTTTTCAGGCCATATTCCAGCGCAGCTTGACCAGCACGTTCAGCAGCTACTTGAGCAGCGAACGGGGTGGACTTGCGTGAACCGCGGAAACCCGAACCACCAGAGGTAGCCCAAGAAAGCGCGTTACCCTGACGATCCGTGATGGTCACGATGGTGTTGTTGAAAGACGCGTGGATGTGGGCGATGCCATCAACCACTGTCTTTTTAATTTTTTTACGAGGACGAGCAGCAGGTTTTGCCATGACTAAATTCCTGTCGATTCGCTGGTGCGATTACTTGCGGATCGGCTTACGCGGACCTTTGCGAGTACGCGCGTTGGTCTTGGTACGCTGACCGCGCACTGGAAGACCACGACGATGGCGCAGACCGCGGTAGCAGCCCAGGTCCATCAAGCGTTTGATTTTCATGTTGACTTCACGACGCAGGTCACCTTCAGTGGTGAACTTCGCCACTTCGCCACGCAGCAACTCAATCTGCTCGTCGCTCAGATCCTTGATCTTAGCGGCTGGGTTTACACCAGCATCCGCACAGATTTTCTGTGAGGTAGTGCGACCAACACCATAGATGTAGGTCAGCGAGATAACAGTGTGCTTGTTATCTGGAATGTTAACGCCTGCAATACGGGCCATTCAGTGGGACTCCAATTGACAGCTACCTACGCCCCGGAAGCCAAGAAATAGGGCGCGAGATAATATCGCTGTAATAACAAATAATCAACCCAGCAGCGCACTAGCTGCTGGGCTTCAAACAGATCACACTCAGCCTTGGCGCTGTTTGTGACGTGGTTCCGCGCTGCAAATTACCCGAACAACACCTTCGCGGCGAATAATCTTGCAGTTACGGCACAGCTTTTTCACCGATGCACGAACTTTCATCACCAACTCCTCTCACCTTACGGGGTAGTACTTCAGCGGAGCATGCCGCTGCCGTAGCCCTTCAGGTTGGCTTTCTTCATCAGGGATTCGTACTGGTGCGAAACGAGGTGCGATTGTACTTGGGACATGAAGTCCATAACAACCACAACAACGATCAGCAACGAGGTCCCGCCAAGGTAGAACGGAACGTTTGCCGCAACCACCAGGAACTGGGGCAACAGGCACACGGCCGTCATATAAAGAGCACCGAACAGAGTCAAACGAGTCAAAACGCCATCAATATAGCGTGCCGACTGCTCACCTGGACGGATACCCGGAATAAAGGCACCGGACTTCTTCAGGTTTTCCGCTACGTCTTTCGGATTGAACATCAACGCCGTATAGAAGAAGCAGAAGAAAATAATCCCTGCACTAAACAGCAGAATATTCAACGGCTGACCAGGAGCGATCGACTGCGAGATGTCCTGCAACCAGCCCATACCTTCAGACTGACCGAACCAGGCACCCAGCGAAGCCGGGAACAGCAAAATGCTGCTCGCAAAAATAGCCGGGATAACACCGGCCATATTCACTTTCAGCGGTAGGTGGCTAGTCTGCGCAGCAAACACCTTGCGGCCCTGCTGACGCTTGGCGTAGTGAACAGCAATACGACGCTGGCCACGCTCAATGAACACCACAAAACCGATAATCGCTACTGCCAGCAAACCGATAGCAACCAGAGCGAAGATATTGATATCGCCCTGACGTGCAGACTCGAAAGACTGCCCGATTGCTCTCGGAAGACCGGCGACGATACCCGAAAAAATCAACATCGAGATACCGTTGCCAACACCACGCTCAGTAATCTGCTCACCCAGCCACATCATGAACATTGCACCCGCCACAAACGTGGTTACTGCAACGAAATGGAAGCCCAGGTCACCAGTGAACGCTACGCCTTGCCCTGCCAGACCAATGGACATGCCAATAGCCTGGACAAGAGCAAGAGCGACAGTGAGGTAGCGGGTGTACTGGCTAATCTTGCGACGGCCAGCTTCACCTTCCTTCTTCAACTGCTCCAGTTGCGGGCTGACAGCGGACATAAGCTGCATGATGATCGATGCCGAAATGTACGGCATGATCCCCAGCGCAAAAATACTCATCCGCTCCAGCGCGCCGCCGGAAAACATGTTGAACAAGCTAAGTATGGTCCCCTCATTCTGTCGAAACAGGTCCGCCAGCCGGTCCGGGTTGATACCTGGAACTGGGATGTGTGCGCCTATCCGGTAGACGATAATCGCCAGGAATAGAAAACGCAGTCGAGCCCAGAGCTCGGATAACCCGCCTTTGCTGAGCGCTGAGAGAGCACCTTGCTTAGCCATTTATTCCTCGAACTTGCCGCCAGCTGCTTCGATAGCCGAACGCGCACCTTTGGTGGCGCCGATTCCCTTGCCGATTGTGACAGCGCGAGTCACTTCACCGGACAGCATGATTTTCACACGCAGTACGTTGACGTTGATCACGTTGGCATCTTTCAGGGTCTGCACAGTTACGATGTCGCCTTCCACTTTAGCCAGCTCGGACAAACGCACTTCTGCGCGATCCATGGCTTTCAGGGATACGAAACCGAACTTAGGCAGACGGCGATGCAGCGGCTGTTGACCGCCTTCAAAGCCTGGAGCAATGGTGCCACCGGAGCGGGAGGTCTGACCTTTGTGACCACGGCCACCAGTCTTACCCAAACCACTACCGATACCACGGCCCGGACGATGCTTTTCGCGACGGGAACCCGGCGCTGGACTCAGATCATTGAGTTTCATCGATTAACCCTCTACACGCAGCATGTAGTAAGCCTTGTTGATCATCCCGCGATTCTCGGGAGTATCAAGTACTTCTACAGTGTGACCGATGCGACGCAGACCCAGACCCTTAACGCACAGTTTGTGGTTAGGGATACGGCCGGTCATGCTTTTGATCAGCGTTACTTTAACGGTAGCCATGATCAGAAGATCTCCTTGACGCTTTTGCCACGCTTGGCGGCAATAGATTCAGGAGATTGCATAGCTTTCAAACCTTTGAAAGTGGCGTGAACCACGTTTACCGGGTTAGTCGAGCCGTAGCACTTGGCCAGTACGTTCTGAACGCCAGCAACTTCGAGGACAGCACGCATAGCGCCGCCAGCGATGATACCGGTACCTTCAGAAGCAGGCTGCATGTAAACCTTGGAAGCGCCGTGGGCGGATTTCATGGCGTACTGCAGAGTGGTGCCGTTAAGGTCCACTTGAATCATGTTGCGGCGAGCAGCTTCCATTGCCTTCTGGATCGCAGCAGGCACTTCACGTGACTTGCCACGGCCGAAGCCAACGCGCCCTTTACCATCACCAACCACGGTCAACGCGGTGAAAGTGAAGATACGGCCGCCTTTAACGGTTTTGGCTACGCGGTTAACTTGAACCAGCTTCTCAATGTAGCCTTCGTCGCGCTTTTGGTCGTTATTTGACATAACTTAGAACTCCAGCCCAGCTTCACGAGCAGCCTCAGCCAGCGCTTTCACGCGGCCGTGGTACTTGAAGCCAGAGCGGTCGAAAGCCACCTGCGAGACGCCAGCGGCTTTTGCACGCGTAGCGACCAGCTGGCCAACCTTTGTGGCCGCGTCGATGTTGCCAGTGGCACCATCACGCAGTTCTTTGTCCAAAGTCGAGGCGCTTGCCAGGACTTTGCTGCCGTCGGCCGAGATGACCTGGGCGTATATGTGCTGTGCCGAGCGGAACACGCAGAGACGCACGACTTCTAGTTCGTGCATTTTCAGACGTGCTTTGCGAGCGCGGCGCAGGCGAGTAACTTTTTTGTCGGTCATTTGCTATGCCCTACTTCTTCTTGGCTTCTTTACGACGGACGACTTCGTCCGCGTAACGTACACCCTTGCCTTTATAAGGCTCTGGCGGACGGAAACCGCGGATCTCAGCGGCCACCTGACCTACCAGCTGCTTATCAATACCCTTGATCAGGATATCGGTTTGGCTAGGAGTCTCAGCGGTGATGCCTTCCGGCAACTCGTAATCCACTGGGTGCGAGAAGCCAAGAGCCAGGTTCAGCACTGTGCCTTTTGCTTGCGCTTTGTAACCAACACCGACCAGCTGGAGCTTGCGCTCGAAGCCTTGGCTTACGCCTTGGACCATGTTGTTTACCAACGCACGAGTGGTACCAGCCATTGCGCGAGTTTGTTGATCGCCATTGCGAGCAGCGAAACGCAGCTCACCAGCTTCTTCAACAATCTCAACGGACGAATGGATGTTCAGTTCTAGAGTACCCTTGGCACCCTTCACCGAAAGCTGTTGGCCGGCGAATTTTACTTCGACACCAGCTGGCAGCTTAACGGGGTTCTTAGCGACGCGTGACATGCTTATCCCCCCTTAGAACACAGTGCAAAGAACTTCGCCGCCGACACCGGCAGCGCGCGCAGCACGATCCGTCATCACACCTTTGCTGGTGGAGACGATAGACACACCCAGACCGCCACGAACTTTCGGCAGATCTTCGGAGGACTTGTACTGACGCAGGCCTGGACGGCTAACGCGCTTAACTTCTTCGATAACCGAACGGCCTTCGAAGTACTTCAGCTCGATAGACAGCAGTGGCTTGATTTCGCTGCTGATCTGATAATCCGCGATGTAACCTTCGTCTTTGAGAACTTTGGCTACAGCTACCTTCAACGTGGAAGATGGCATGCTTACGACGGACTTTTCAGCCATCTGGGCATTACGGATTCGAGTTAGCATGTCCGCTAACGGGTCCTGCATACTCATGGGCTAGACGCTCCTGATACAAAAAGAATTAGCCTTGCGGCTACAACTGTCGCCGAGTACTCAATGCTTAAAAAGCACGGGCTCAGGCGAGCCGGTCATTCTAGACACACGCCAGAAATGAATCAAGCCCCAATAGGGGCTTGATTCATATTCAAGGTCACCGGCTGTCAGGATCTTGCAACCCTGACAGGGGTAACTTTGCCTGTGCGCCTTACCAGCTGGCTTTAACCAGACCTGGTACGTCGCCACGCATTGCTGCTTCACGCAATTTGTTACGGCCAAGGCCGAACTTGCGGTAAACACCATGCGGACGGCCAGTCAGGCGGCAGCGGTTACGCATGCGCGCAGCGCTTGCGTCACGTGGCTGCTTCTGCAGAGCAACTTGAGCTTCCCAACGTGCTTCTGGACTTGCGTTCAGATCCACGATGATAGCTTTCAGTGCTGCACGCTTCTTGGCGAACTTGGCAACCGTGAGCTGACGTTTCAGCTCGCGGTTTTTCATGCTCATCTTAGCCATGGTCCTACTCCAATCAGTTGCGGAACGGGAATTTGAAAGCACGCAGCAAGGCGCGACCTTCATCATCTGTCCGAGCAGTGGTGGTCAGGGTAATGTCCAGACCGCGGAGAGCATCGATTTTGTCGTAGTCGATTTCCGGGAAGATGATCTGCTCTTTTACGCCCATGCTGTAGTTACCACGACCATCGAAGGACTTGGCATTCAGGCCGCGGAAGTCGCGTACCCGAGGCAGGGAGATCGACAGCAGACGATCCAGGAATTCGTACATACGCTCACGGCGCAGAGTAACCTTAACGCCGATCGGCCAGCCTTCGCGAACTTTGAAGCCTGCGATGGACTTGCGAGCGTAGGTCACTACACATTTTTGACCCGTGATTTTTTCCAAATCAGCTACAGCGTGCTCGATGATTTTCTTATCACCGATCGCTTCGCCCAAACCCATGTTCAGGGTGATTTTGGTAACGCGCGGAACTTCCATCACGTTCGAAAGCTTAAGTTCTTCCTTAAGTTTCGGAGCGATTTCCTTCCGGTAAATCTCTTTTAGTCGTGCCATGGTCTCATCTACCTAGCAGTGTTCAAGCATCAACCGCTTTTTGGGTCGACTTGAAGACACGAATTTTTTTGCCTTCTTCTACTTTGAAACCAACGCGATCTGCTTTGCTGGTTTCGCTGTTGAAGATGGCCACGTTAGAAGCGTCCAGTGGAGCTTCTTTCTCGACGATACCGCCTTGTACGCCCGACATCGGGTTAGGCTTGGTATGACGCTTAACCAGGTTCAGACCGCCAATAACCAAACGGTTGTTAGCGAGAACCTTAAGCACCTTACCGCGCTTACCTTTGTCTTTGCCGGCGATCACGATGATCTCGTCGTCACGACGAATCTTTTGCATGTCGGATCTCCTTACAGCACTTCTGGGGCGAGCGAGACGATCTTCATGAACTTCTCAGTACGAAGTTCACGGGTCACTGGCCCAAAGATACGGGTGCCGATCGGCTCTTGCTTGTTGTTCAGAAGAACAGCAGCGTTGCCATCAAAGCGGATAATGGAGCCATCAGCACGACGTACGCCGTGACGAGTGCGGACTACAACAGCAGTCATCACTTGGCCTTTTTTCACTTTACCGCGAGGAATTGCTTCCTTCACGGTAACTTTGATGATGTCACCGATACCAGCGTAACGACGATGGGAGCCACCCAGCACCTTGATGCACATAACGCGGCGTGCGCCGCTGTTATCGGCCACATCGAGCATGGATTGAGTCTGAATCATATAATTTCTCCGACCCCTAGTCCTTAGACTTCCACAGCGCGTTCGAGAACATCAACCAGTGCCCAAGACTTGGTCTTGGCCATCGGACGAGTTTCACGAATAGTGACTTTGTCGCCGATGTGGCACTGATTGGTTTCGTCGTGCGCGTGCAGCTTAGTCGAACGCTTAACGTATTTACCGTAGATCGGGTGCTTAACGCGACGCTCGATCAGAACGGTGATGGTTTTGTCCATCTTGTCGCTGACAACACGGCCAGTCAGCGTACGGACAGTCTTTTCGGCTTCAGCCATGATTACTTACCTGCCTGCTGTTTGAGCACAGTCTTCACGCGAGCGATGTCACGCTTAACTTGCGAGAGCAGATGCGACTGCCCCAACTGGCCAGTTGCTTTCTGCATACGCAGATTGAACTGGTCGCGCAGCAAGCCGAGCAGTTGCTCGTTCAGCTGCTGTGCGGATTTTTCACGAAGTTCATTCGCTTTCATCACATCACCGTCCGTTTAACAAAGGAGGTGGCGAGCGGCAGCTTTGCAGCAGCCAGGGCGAAAGCCTCACGCGCCAGCTCTTCAGTAACACCCTCGATTTCATACAGGACTTTGCCTGGCTGAATCTGGGCAACCCAATATTCCACGTTACCCTTACCTTTACCCATACGAACTTCTAGGGGCTTTTTGGAAATAGGCTTGTCCGGGAATACACGGATCCAGATCTTGCCGCCACGCTTAACGTGACGGGTCAGTGCACGACGCGCTGATTCGATCTGACGAGCGGTGAGACGACCACGAGCAACAGACTTCAGCGCGTATTCGCCGAAGCTGACTTTGCTACCGCGCAATGCCAAGCCACGGTTGTGGCCAGTCATTTGCTTGCGGAACTTCGTACGCTTAGGTTGTAACATTTGGCGTACCCCTTACTTAGCAGCTTTTTTACGAGGCGCTGGTGCTTGTGGCTTCAGTTCTTCTTGGCGACCACCAATTACTTCGCCTTTGAAGATCCAAACCTTTACACCGATCACACCGTAAGTGGTGTGAGCTTCGTAGTTGGCATAGTCGATGTCGGCACGCAGGGTGTGCAATGGCACACGACCTTCGCGATACCATTCAGTACGTGCGATTTCAGCACCGCCGAGACGACCGCTCACTTGGATTTTGATGCCTTTGGCACCAATGCGCATAGCGTTCTGTACAGCGCGTTTCATCGCGCGACGGAACATTACACGACGCTCCAGCTGCTGAGCTACGCTCTGCGCAACCAGCATACCGTCGAGTTCCGGCTTGCGGATCTCTTCGATATTGATGTGCACAGGCACACCCATTTGCTTGGTCAGGTCCTGACGCAGTTTCTCAACATCTTCACCTTTCTTCCCGATAACGATACCTGGACGAGCGGTGTGGATGGTGATACGTGCAGTTTGGGCCGGACGATGGATATCGATACGGCTTACGGACGCGCTTTTTAGTTTGTCTTGGAGGTATTCACGCACCTTCAGATCAGCGAACAAGTAGTCCGCATAAGTCCGGCCGTCTGCGTACCAGACGGAGGTGTGCTCCTTGACGATTCCCAGGCGAATGCCAATGGGATGTACTTTCTGACCCATCTCTTCGACTCCGTTACTTGTCAGCAACCTTGACAGTGATATGGCAAGACCGCTTGACGATGCGATCAGCGCGGCCTTTGGCACGCGGCATGATGCGCTTCAGCGAACGCCCTTCGTTGACGAAAACGGTGGCGACTTTCAAGTCGTCAACGTCTGCGCCTTCGTTATGCTCGGCGTTGGCTACGGCCGACTCCAGCACTTTCTTGATGATCTCGGCGGCTTTCTTGTTGCTGAAAGCCAACAGGTTGAGCGCTTCGCCCACCTTCTTCCCGCGGATCTGGTCGGCGACCAAGCGGGCTTTCTGGGCGGAGATTCGAGCGCCCGACAACTTAGCGGCTACTTCCATCGTTCCTTACCCCTTAACGCTTGGCTTTCTTGTCTGCCACGTGCCCACGATAAGTGCGGGTACCGGCAAACTCGCCTAGTTTATGGCCAACCATGTCTTCGTTCACGAGAACTGGGACATGAAGACGACCGTTATGCACAGCGATGGTCAGACCGACCATTTGTGGCAGGATCATCGAACGACGCGACCAGGTTTTCACCGGTTTGCGATCGTTCTTTTCCGCCGCCACTTCGATCTTCTTCAGTAGGTGAAGATCAATAAAAGGACCTTTTTTCAGAGAACGTGGCACTGTCGTATCCCTCTATTTACTTGCGACGACGGACGATCATTTTGTCGGTACGCTTATTACCACGAGTCTTCGCGCCCTTAGTCGGGAAGCCCCATGGCGATACCGGATGACGACCACCAGAGGTACGACCTTCACCACCACCATGTGGGTGGTCAACCGGGTTCATGGCAACACCACGAACGGTTGGGCGAACGCCACGCCAGCGTTTGGCACCAGCTTTACCCAGCGAACGCAGGCTGTGCTCGGAGTTCGAGACTTCACCCAGGGTCGCACGGCATTCAGCCAGTACTTTACGCATTTCACCAGAGCGCAGACGCAGGGTCACATAGACACCATCACGAGCGACCAGCTGAGCCGAAGCACCAGCGGAACGTGCGATTTGCGCGCCTTTACCCGGCTTCAATTCGATGCCGTGTACGGTGCTACCAACTGGAATGCTGCGCAGTTGCAACGAGTTACCCGGCTTGATTGGGGCCAAAGCACCCGAAATCAGCTGGTCGCCAGCACTCACGCCTTTAGGGGCGATGATGTAGCGGCGCTCGCCGTCTGCGTACAGCATCAGAGCGATGTGAGCAGTACGGTTTGGATCGTATTCGATACGCTCAACAGTGGCTGGAATGCCATCTTTGTCGTTGCGACGGAAGTCGACCATACGGTAATGCTGCTTATGACCACCACCGATGTGACGAGTGGTAATACGGCCATTGTTGTTACGACCACCAGACTTCGATTTCTTCTCGAGCAGCGGTGCGTGAGGAGCGCCTTTATGCAGCTCCTGGTTGACCACCTTGACCACATGACGGCGGCCAGGGGAAGTCGGTTTGCATTTAACGATTGCCATGATGCACCCCTTCCTTACTCAGCACTGCTGCTGAAATCGAGATCTTGGCCTGGCTGAAGGGAGATTACTGCCTTCTTCCAGTCATTACGCTTGCCCACGCCGCGAGCGGTGCGCTTGCTCTTACCCAGAACGTTCAGGGTAGTAACACGCTCAACTTTCACGCTGAACAGGCTTTCGACGGCCTTCTTGATTTCCAGCTTGGTTGCATCGGTAGCAACCTTGAAAACGAACTGGCCTTTCTTGTCTGCCAGAACCGTAGCCTTCTCGGAAACGTGCGGGCCAAGCAGAACTTTAAATACGCGTTCCTGGTTCATCCCAGCAGCTCCTCGAATTTCTTCACGGCCGACACGGTGATCAACACCTTGTCGTATGCGATCAGACTAACTGGATCGGAACCTTGCACGTCACGTACATCAACGTGTGGCAGGTTACGAGCAGCCAGGTACAGGTTCTGATCAACACCTTCAGACACGATCAGGACATCAGTCAGACCCATGCCATTCAGCTTGTTGAGCAGATCTTTGGTTTTCGGCGCTTCAACAGCGAAGTCCTGAACCACGACCAGACGATCAGTACGCACCAGCTCAGCAAGGATGGAACGCATTGCTGCGCGATACATCTTCTTGTTCAGCTTCTGGGAGTGATCCTGTGGACGAGCTGCGAAAGTGGTACCGCCGCCACGCCAGATTGGGCTACGGATAGTACCGGCACGAGCACGGCCAGTACCTTTCTGACGCCAAGGGCGCTTACCGCCACCACGAACGTCGGAACGGGTCTTTTGCTGCTTGCTACCTTGACGGCCGCCGGCCATGTAGGCCACGACTGCTTGGTGAACCAGCGTCTCGTTGAATTCGCCGCCGAAAGTCAGTTCGGAAACTTCGATCGCTTGAGCGTCATTTACATTTAATTGCATGTCAGCTTCCCCTTAACCGCGAGCCTTGGCCGCTGGACGTACAACCAGGTTGCCGCCAGTAGCGCCAGGAACAGCACCCTTGACCAACAACAGATTGCGTTCAGCGTCGACGCGCACTACTTCCAGGGACTGCACGGTCACGCGCTCAGCGCCCATATGACCGGACATTTTTTTGCCCTTGAATACACGACCAGGAGTCTGGCACTGGCCAATAGAGCCCGGGACGCGGTGGGAAACGGAGTTACCGTGAGTGTTGTCTTGGCCACGGAAATTCCAACGCTTGATCGTACCCTGGAAGCCTTTACCCTTGGACTGACCGGTTACATCAACCAGTTGGCCAGCGGTGAAGATTTCAGTGTTGATCAGATCGCCAGCCTGGTACTCGCCTTCTTCAAGACGGAATTCCATTACGGTACGACCGGCGGCAACGTTTGCTTTAGCGAAGTGACCCGCTTGAGCAGCTGTTACACGCGAAGCGCGACGCTCGCCGACAGTGACTTGCACTGCACGATAGCCATCGGTTTCTTCAGTTTTGAACTGGGTGACGCGATTCGGCTCGATCTCAATGACCGTGACCGGAATGGAGACACCTTCTTCGGTGAAAATACGGGTCATACCGCATTTACGACCGACTACACCAATAGTCATGTTGTAAACCTCATGAGTGTACGGGGCTTTCACCCGCTATGGCCGCCCATTTCAGAGCGTTACACGACTAAGACCCAAGTCTTAGCCGAGGCTGATCTGCACTTCCACACCGGCCGCAAGATCAAGCTTCATAAGTGCATCAACGGTTTTATCCGTTGGCTGGACGATGTCCAGTACGCGCTTATGAGTACGGATCTCGTACTGGTCACGCGCGTCTTTGTTGACGTGCGGGGAGACCAGAACGGTGAACCGCTCTTTACGGGTAGGCAGTGGAATTGGACCACGCACTTGAGCACCAGTACGTTTCGCGGTTTCCACGATTTCCTGGGTTGATTGGTCGATCAGGCGATGGTCAAAAGCCTTCAACCTGATACGGATTTGCTGATTTTGCATTGGATTTCAGACTCCAGATTGCTGTTCCCACCGAGCGCAATACGCCCGTTAAAAGGAGGCGCAATTCTATAGACGACCCCAGTAGGTGTCAACTCAATAAAAAAAGCCCCCGCTGAGCGGGGGCTTTTTTCAGGCAATCATCACTTACGCGATGATTTTGGCTACAACGCCAGCGCCAACGGTACGACCGCCTTCACGGATTGCGAAACGCAGACCGTCTTCCATTGCGATGGTTTTGATCAGGGTAACAACCATTTTGATGTTGTCGCCCGGCATTACCATCTCAACGCCTTCCGGCAGTTCGCAGTTACCAGTTACGTCAGTTGTACGGAAGTAGAACTGAGGACGGTAGCCTTTGAAGAACGGAGTGTGACGGCCGCCTTCTTCTTTGCTCAACACGTACACTTCAGCTTCGAAGGTAGTGTGTGGCTTAACCGAGCCTGGCTTAACCAGAACCTGGCCACGCTCAACGTCGTCACGCTTGGTGCCGCGCAGCAGCACGCCGCAGTTCTCGCCCGCACGACCTTCGTCGAGCAGCTTACGGAACATTTCAACGCCGGTGCAGGTGGTAACAGTAGTGTCACGCAGACCAACGATTTCCAGCGGATCTTGAACGCGAACGATACCGCGCTCGATACGGCCAGTTACAACAGTACCGCGACCGGAGATCGAGAATACGTCTTCGATTGGCATCAGGAACGGCTTGTCGATAACACGTACTGGATCTGGAATGTAGGTATCCAGAGTTTCAACCAGTTTACGAACGGCAGTGGTGCCCATTTCGTTGTCGTCTTTGCCTTCCAGCGCCATACGAGCCGAACCGATGATGATCGGAGTGTCGTCGCCTGGGAAGTCGTAAGTCGACAGCAGGTCACGAACTTCCATCTCAACCAGTTCCAGCAGCTCAGCGTCGTCTACCAGGTCAGCCTTGTTCAGGAAAACCACGATGTACGGAACGCCAACCTGACGGGACAGCAGGATGTGCTCACGGGTTTGTGGCATCGGACCATCAGCGGCCGAACAAACCAGGATAGCGCCGTCCATCTGAGCAGCACCGGTGATCATGTTCTTCACATAGTCAGCGTGACCTGGGCAGTCAACGTGAGCGTAGTGACGAATGTGCGAGTTGTATTCAACGTGCGCAGTGTTGATCGTGATACCACGAGCTTTTTCTTCTGGCGCGCTGTCGATTTTATCGAAGTCAACGATTGCCGAACCGAAAACTTCGGAGCAAACACGGGTCAGAGCTGCAGTCAGCGTGGTTTTACCATGGTCAACGTGACCGATAGTGCCAACGTTGACGTGCGGTAGGGAACGATCAAATTTTTCTTTAGCCACGACAATTAACTCCTTGCCTAAAGGACTGAACTAAATCAGCCTTGTTTTTTAGTAACAGTTTCGACGATGTGCGCCGGAGCTGTATCGTATTTTTTGAATTCCATAGAGTAGCTTGCGCGACCCTGGGACATGGAACGAACGTCGGTCGCATAACCGAACATTTCACCCAACGGTACTTCAGCACGAATTACTTTGCCGGAGACCGTATCTTCCATACCCTGGATCATGCCGCGACGACGGTTCAAGTCGCCCATCACGTCACCCATATAGTCTTCAGGTGTAACAACCTCTACCGCCATGATCGGCTCAAGCAGCTCACCGCCACCTTTGGTAGCCAGTTGCTTGGTCGCCATGGAAGCAGCCACCTTAAACGCCATCTCGTTGGAGTCGACGTCGTGGTAAGAACCATCAAACACGGTAGCCTTCAGGCCGATCAGCGGATAGCCGGCAACAACACCGTTCTTCATCTGCTCTTCGATACCCTTCTGGATAGCCGGGATGTATTCCTTAGGAACCACACCACCTACCACTTCGTTCACGAACTGCAGACCTTCCTGACCTTCGTCAGCAGGTGCAAAACGAATCCAGCAGTGACCAAACTGGCCACGACCGCCGGACTGACGAACGAACTTGCCTTCGATCTCACAGTTCTTCGTGATGCGCTCACGATAGGAAACCTGAGGCTTACCGATGTTGGCTTCGACGTTGAACTCACGGCGCATCCGGTCAACCAGGATGTCCAGGTGCAGCTCGCCCATGCCAGAGATGATCGTTTGACCAGTCTCTTCATCAGTTTTAACGCGGAAAGATGGATCTTCCTGAGCAAGCTTGCCCAGTGCAACACCCATTTTTTCCTGGTCATCCTTGGTCTTAGGCTCTACGGCAACCGAAATAACCGGCTCCGGGAAGTCCATACGAACCAGAATGATTGGCTTGTCAGCGTTGCACAAAGTCTCACCAGTGGTGACGTCCTTCATGCCGATCAAGGCCGCGATGTCACCAGCGCGTACTTCCTTGATTTCTTCACGGGCGTTTGCGTGCATTTGCACCATACGACCCACGCGCTCTTTCTTGCCCTTAACCGAGTTGATTACGCCGTCGCCGGAGTTCAACACGCCCGAGTAAACACGGACGAAGGTCAAGGTACCCACGAATGGGTCGGTAGCGATCTTGAACGCCAGAGCCGAGAACGGCTCGTTGTCGTCTGCATGACGCTCCAGTTCGATAGTCTCGTCATCCGGGTCAGTACCCTTGATGGCAGGAATATCAGTCGGAGCAGGCAGGAAGTCGATAACGGCGTCGAGAACCAGGGGAACACCCTTGTTCTTGAAGGAAGAACCGCAAACAGCCAGGACGATCTCACCAGCGATAGTACGCTGACGCAGAGCCGCCTTGATTTCCGCGATGGTGAATTCTTCACCTTCGAGGTACTTGTTCATCAGCTCTTCATTGGCTTCGGCCGCAGCCTGAACCATGTTGTCGCGCCACTCGTCAGCAAGATCTTTCAGCTCAGCTGGAATTTCTTTGCGAACAGGAACCATACCTTTGTCAGCATCGTTCCAGTACACAGCTTCCATGTTGATCAGATCGATCTGACCCTGGAAGTTGTCTTCGGAACCGATAGCCAACTGGATTGGAACTGGAGTGTGGCCCAGACGCTTCTTGATCTGCTCGATAACGCGCAGGAAGTTGGCACCAGCACGGTCCATCTTGTTTACGTAAACAAGACGTGGAACGCCGTATTTGTTGGCTTGACGCCATACGGTTTCCGACTGAGGCTCAACGCCCGAGGTACCACAGAACACAACGACAGCGCCGTCGAGTACACGCAGGGAACGCTCAACTTCAATAGTGAAGTCAACGTGGCCCGGGGTATCGATTACGTTGAAGCGGTGTTCGTCCTTGTACTGCTTGGCAGAACCTTTCCAGAAGGCGGTAATGGCAGCAGAAGTAATGGTAATACCACGCTCCTGCTCCTGAACCATCCAGTCTGTGGTCGCGGCGCCATCATGCACCTCGCCCATTTTGTGACTTTTGCCAGTGTAAAACAGTACGCGCTCGGTGGTGGTGGTTTTACCAGCATCCACGTGAGCGACGATACCGATGTTACGGTAGCGACTAATCGGAGTAGTACGAGCCATAAAGCCCTCGCAAAATTAGTGAAGCTGAAATTAGAAGCGGTAGTGCGAGAAAGCTTTGTTAGCTTCGGCCATACGGTGCACGTCTTCACGCTTCTTAACAGCAGCACCTTTACCTTCGGCAGCGTCCAACAGTTCGCCAGCCAAACGCAGAGCCATAGACTTCTCGCCGCGCTTGCGGGCGAAGTCTACCAACCAGCGCATTGCCAGGGCGTTACGACGGGACGGGCGAACTTCGACCGGAACCTGGTAAGTAGCACCGCCTACACGGCGCGACTTCACTTCGACCAGCGGAGCGATGGCGTCGAGAGCTTTCTCGAAGAGTTCCAGGGGATCGCTGTTCTTGCGTTCTTTAACCTTTTCCAGCGCGCCATAAACGATACGCTCGGCAACGGCTTTTTTGCCGCTTTCCATCACGTGGTTCATGAACTTGGCCAGAATTTGGCTTCCGTATTTTGGATCGTCAAGCACTTCGCGCTTGGCTGCTACGCGTCTTCTTGGCATGGATAAGCCCTCAAACGGTCTTCAGGTTAGCTCGGAACCATTACACCCCAGGGATGCAGGTCCGACCTTACTCTTATCGACTCAGAAAAAAAGAAATCTGCATTATTTACCGGAAACCGAAGACTACTTCGGCTTCTTGGTACCGTACTTCGAACGACCTTGGTTACGACCTTTAACGCCGGAAGTATCCAAAGAGCCGCGAACGGTGTGGTAACGAACACCTGGCAAGTCTTTTACACGACCGCCACGAATCAGTACCACGCTGTGTTCTTGCAGGTTGTGACCTTCACCACCGATGTACGAGGAAACCTCGAAACCGTTGGTCAGGCGCACACGGCATACTTTACGCAGTGCCGAGTTAGGTTTTTTCGGCGTAGTTGTATACACACGGGTGCATACGCCACGACGTTGCGGGCAGTTTTGCAGCGCAGGTACGTCGGATTTCTCGACGATACGCTTACGCGGCTGACGTACCAGCTGGTTGATAGTTGCCATCTACTAGCTCCACTGTTGTCTTGCGACGCTATTGTCTTGCAAGAAAAGCAAAATGGCAGGAACGAATTCCCGCCAAATTTAGGGGTACAAGAGTCTAAAGAGGATCTTGCCCCCAGTCAAGGCAAGGCCCCGACACTTCCACTCATCAAACCCAGACAAATTGTCTCGATTCGATGAACGGAACTGCCGGGGCCCGCCCATCATTTACCGCAGAACTCAGTTACCGCTCGAGTTCAGCGCTTCGGTCAGTGCAGCTTCCACTTCACTGGCGCTTACGCGCAACGGCTTGTCAGCCTCACGGCGGCGCTTACGCTCGCTGTGGTATGCCAAACCGGTACCTGCCGGGATCAGACGACCCACGACAACGTTTTCTTTCAGGCCGCGCAGGTAATCGCGCTTGCCGGTTACCGCCGCTTCGGTCAGTACTCGAGTGGTCTCCTGGAAAGAGGCCGCCGAGATGAACGATTCAGTCGACAACGACGCCTTGGTGATACCCAGCAGGACGCGAGTGAACTTGGACACGAACTTGTCTTCGTTGCCCAGACGCTCGTTCTCGGTCAATACCTGCGTCAACTCCATCTGGTCGCCCTTGATGAAGGTGGAATCGCCAGACTCGGCAATCTCAACTTTACGCAGCATCTGACGCAGAATGGTCTCGATGTGCTTATCGTTGATTTTTACGCCTTGCAGACGGTAAACGTCCTGGATCTCGTTAACGATGTACTTGGCCAGCGCACTCACACCCAGCAGACGCAGGATGTCGTGTGGATCGCTTGGACCGTCGGAGATAACTTCGCCGCGGTTCACTTGTTCGCCTTCGAAGACGTTCAGGTGGCGCCACTTTGGAATCAGCTCTTCGTACGGATCAGTACCGTCGTTCGGGGTAATAACCAGACGGCGCTTGCCTTTGGTTTCTTTACCGAACGCGATGGTGCCGCTGACTTCAGCCAGAATCGAGGCTTCTTTCGGACGACGGGCTTCGAACAAGTCAGCAACCCGTGGCAGACCACCGGTGATGTCTCGAGTTTTCGAAGTTTCTTGCGGAATACGAGCGATAACGTCACCGATCGCGATTTCCGCACCATCCGCTACACCGACCAAGGCGTTCGCTGGCAGGAAGTACTGAGCCGGTACGTCGGTACCTGGCAACAGCAGATCCTTGCCATCAACACCCACCATCTTGACGGCTGGACGAATGTCCTTGCCGGCAGCTGGACGGTCTTTGGCATCAAGTACTTCAATGTTGGTCATACCGGTCAATTCGTCAGTCTGACGCTTGATCGTGATGCCTTCTTCCATGCCCACGTAGGTCACGGTACCTTTCATTTCGGTAACGATTGGGTGAGTGTGAGGATCCCACTTGGCTACGATAGAGCCAGCGTCAACCTTGTCACCTTCTTTAACCGAAATCACGGCGCCGTACGGCAGCTTGTAACGCTCACGCTCACGACCGAAGTCATCAGCAATGGCCAGCTCACCGGAACGGGATACTGCAACCAGGCAGCCATCTACACGCTCAACGTGCTTCAGGTTGTGCAGACGGACAGTACCGCCATTCTTCACCTGAACGCTGTCAGCAGCGGAGGTCCGGCTTGCCGCACCACCGATGTGGAACGTACGCATGGTCAGCTGTGTACCCGGCTCACCGATCGACTGGGCAGCGATAACGCCGACAGCTTCACCGATGTTCACCTGGTGACCACGAGCCAGATCACGGCCGTAGCACTTGGCGCAGATACCGAAACGGGTTTCGCAGCTGATTGGCGAGCGCACGATCACTTCGTCGATGCTGTTCAGCTCGATGAATTCAACCCACTTCTCGTCAACCAGGGTGCCTGCAGGAACGATAACTTCCTCGGTGCCCGGCTTGAATACGTCACGGGCGATTACTCGACCCAGTACGCGCTCACCCAATGGCTCAACAACGTCGCCGCCTTCGATGTGCGGAGTCATCAGCAGACCGTGTTCGGTACCGCAGTCAACTTCAGTCACAACCAGATCTTGTGCAACGTCTACCAGACGACGTGTCAGGTAACCGGAGTTAGCTGTTTTCAAGGCGGTATCCGCCAGACCCTTACGAGCACCGTGAGTCGAGATGAAGTACTGAAGTACGCTCAAACCTTCACGGAAGTTCGCAGTAATCGGCGTTTCGATGATGGAACCGTCCGGCTTGGCCATCAGACCACGCATACCGGCCAGCTGACGGATCTGCGCAGCAGAACCCCGTGCGCCGGAGTCGGCCATCATGTACATCGAGTTGAACGATTCTTGCTCGACTTCGTTGCCGTGGCGGTCGATTACCTTCTCTTTCGAGAGGTTGGACATCATCGCCTTGGAAACTTCATCGTTAGCTTTCGACCAAAGGTCGATTACCTTGTTGTACTTCTCGCCCTGGGTTACCAGGCCGGAGGCGTACTGACTTTCGATCTCTTTCACTTCATCGGTTGCAGCCGCGATGATGCGAGCTTTTTCATCCGGGATAACGAAGTCGTTAACACCGATGGAAACGCCGGAGATGGTCGAGTAAGCAAAACCGGTGTACATCAACTGGTCAGCGAAGATCACGGTCTCTTTCAAACCAACCACGCGGTAGCACTGGTTGATCAGCTTGGAGATCGCTTTTTTCTTCATCGGCAGGTTGACGACGTCGTACGACAGACCTTTTGGCACAACCTGGAACAACAGCGCACGGCCGACAGTGGTGTCGACGATACGGGTGTTGGTCACGCTGCCGCCATCACGGTCGTTGACGGTTTCGTTGATACGAACCTTGACCTTGGCGTGCAGTGCGGCTTCGCCGGCACGGAATACACGGTCAACTTCCTGCAAGTCAGCGAATACACGACCTTCGCCTTTGGCGTTGATCGCTTCACGCGTCATGTAGTACAGACCCAATACAACGTCCTGCGACGGAACGATGATTGGCTCACCGTTGGCTGGCGACAGAATGTTGTTGGTCGACATCATCAACGCGCGCGCTTCCAACTGGGCTTCCAGTGTCAGCGGTACGTGCACGGCCATTTGGTCGCCGTCGAAGTCGGCGTTGTACGCAGCACAGACCAGAGGGTGCAGCTGGATAGCTTTACCTTCGATCAGTACCGGTTCAAACGCCTGGATACCCAGACGGTGAAGGGTCGGTGCACGGTTGAGAAGAACCGGGTGTTCGCGGATAACTTCAGCGAGAACGTCCCACACTTCCGGCAACTCGCGCTCAACCATCTTCTTGGCGGCTTTGATGGTGGTAGCAAGACCACGCATTTCCAGCTTGCCGAAAATGAACGGCTTGAACAGCTCGAGAGCCATTTTCTTCGGCAGACCGCACTGGTGCAGACGCAGGGTCGGACCTACGGTAATTACCGAACGACCCGAGTAGTCAACACGCTTACCGAGCAAGTTCTGACGGAAACGACCTTGCTTACCCTTGATCATGTCAGCCAGGGATTTCAGAGGACGCTTGTTCGAACCGGTGATAGCGCGACCACGACGGCCGTTGTCGAGCAGTGCGTCGACCGCTTCTTGCAACATACGCTTTTCGTTGCGCACGATGATGTCCGGAGCGGACAGATCAAGCAGGCGCTTCAAGCGGTTGTTACGGTTGATCACTCGACGGTACAGGTCGTTGAGGTCGGAAGTCGCGAAACGACCGCCATCCAACGGTACCAGAGGACGCAGATCTGGCGGCAGAACCGGCAGAACGGTCAGAACCATCCACTCCGGAAGGTTGCCGGAGCCCAGGAAGGCTTCCATCAACTTCAGGCGCTTGGACAGCTTCTTGATTTTGGTTTCAGAGTTGGTTTGCGGAATTTCTTCACGCAGACGGCCAATCTCGTGCTCCAGGTCGATAGCGTGCAGCAGTTCACGGACAGCTTCAGCACCCATGCGGGCATCAAAGTCGTCGCCGAACTCTTCCAGCGCTTCGAAGTACTGCTCATCGTTCAGCAGCTGACCTTTTTCCAGAGTGGTCATGCCCGGATCGATAACGACATAGCTCTCGAAGTAGAGAACGCGTTCGATATCACGCAGGGTCATGTCCATCAGCAAGCCGATACGGGACGGCAGCGATTTCAGGAACCAGATGTGAGCAACCGGCGAAGCCAGTTCGATGTGAGCCATGCGCTCGCGACGGACCTTGGCCAGTGCGACTTCAACGCCACACTTCTCACAGATCACACCGCGGTGCTTCAAGCGCTTGTACTTACCGCACAGGCACTCGTAATCCTTTACCGGGCCAAAGATCTTGGCGCAGAACAGGCCGTCACGCTCAGGCTTGAACGTACGGTAGTTGATGGTTTCCGGCTTTTTAACTTCACCGAACGACCACGAACGGATCATCTCAGGCGATGCCAATCCAATACGGATGGCGTCGAACTCTTCGACTTGACCCTGGTTTTTCAGCAAATTCAGTAGGTCTTTCAAGGCCTTTCCTCCTGGCGGAGCAGAGAGCGGGCCATACAGCCCCGCTCTCGATTCGCGTCACGTGTTATTCGGTTTCCAGATCGATATCGATGCCGAGGGAACGAATTTCTTTGATCAACACGTTGAAGGACTCGGGCATGCCCGGCTCCATACGGTGATCGCCGTCCACGATGTTTTTGTACATCTTGGTACGGCCGTTCACATCGTCCGACTTCACTGTGAGCATTTCTTGCAGAGTGTATGCCGCGCCGTAGGCTTCCAGCGCCCAGACCTCCATCTCCCCGAAACGCTGACCACCGAACTGTGCCTTACCACCCAGCGGCTGCTGGGTAACCAGGCTGTAAGAACCGGTAGAACGAGCGTGCATCTTGTCGTCTACCAAGTGGTTCAGCTTCAGCATGTACATGTAGCCAACGGTAACCGGACGCTCGAACTTGTTGCCGGTACGACCATCAGTCAGCACCATCTGGCCGCTGTCTGGCAGGTCTGCCAAACGAAGCATTGCCTTGATTTCGCTTTCCTTGGCACCGTCGAACACCGGGGTAGCCATTGGCACACCGCCGCGAAGGTTCTTCGCCAGATCCAGGATTTCCTGATCGGAGAAGTCATCCAGGCTTTCTTGACGACCGCCAATTTCGTTGTAGATCTCATGCAGGAACTTACGCAGGTCAGCGACCTTGCGTTGTTCTTCAATCATGAGGTTGATCTTCTCGCCCAGACCTTTGGCCGCGAGGCCCAGGTGAGTTTCGAGAATCTGACCAACGTTCATACGCGAAGGTACGCCCAACGGGTTGAGGACCACATCAACCGGGGTGCCATTGGCATCGTACGGCATGTCTTCAACCGGCATGATCACGGAGACCACACCCTTGTTACCGTGACGACCGGCCATCTTGTCACCCGGCTGGATGCGACGGCGGATTGCCAGGTAAACCTTGACGATTTTCAGCACGCCTGGAGCCAGGTCATCGCCCTGCTGCAGTTTGCGCTTCTTGTCTTCGAACTTGTCGTCCAGCAGACGACGGCGATCGATGATGTAAGCCTGAGCCTTTTCAAGCTGCTCGTTCAGAGCATCTTCAGCCATGCGCAGTTTGAACCACTGACCATGCTCAAGACCGTCCAGGATTTCATTGGTGATTTCCTGACCTTTCTTCAGACCGGCACCACCTTCGGCAATGCGGCCAACCAGAGCAGAGCGCAGACGTTCGAAGGTAGCGCCTTCAACGATACGGAACTCTTCGTTCAGATCCTTGCGGATCTCGTCCAGCTGGGTCTTCTCGATCGACAGTGCACGAGCATCACGCTCAACGCCGTCACGGGTGAAGACCTGTACGTCGATAACAGTACCTTTGGTACCGGTAGGTACGCGCAGGGAGGTGTCTTTAACGTCGCTGGCTTTTTCACCGAAGATGGCACGCAACAGCTTCTCTTCCGGAGTCAGCTGGGTCTCGCCTTTCGGAGTGACCTTACCTACCAGAATGTCACCGGCGCCAACTTCAGCACCTACGTAAACGATACCGGCTTCGTCCAGTTTGTTCAGTGCAGCTTCACCCACGTTAGGGATGTCTGCAGTGATCTCTTCAGGCCCAAGCTTGGTGTCACGTGCCACACAGGTCAGTTCCTGAATGTGGATCGTGGTAAAGCGGTCTTCTTGAACAACTCGTTCCGACAAGCAGATGGAGTCTTCGAAGTTGTAACCGTTCCAGGCCATGAACGCGATGCGCATGTTTTGACCCAGCGCCAGTTCACCCATAT
Source organism: Pseudomonas sp. FSL R10-0056 (assembly GCF_009600105.1). Classification (NCBI taxonomy): domain Bacteria; kingdom Pseudomonadati; phylum Pseudomonadota; class Gammaproteobacteria; order Pseudomonadales; family Pseudomonadaceae; genus Pseudomonas; species Pseudomonas sp. FSL R10-0056. The sequence continues at coordinate 9,042 of NZ_WIWL01000111.1, read as the reverse complement.
CGGTGGACGGGCCGTCAGCCATGATGTCGCTACGCTGTACACGGTCACCCTTGCGCACCAGCGGACGCTGGTTGATGCAAGTGTTCTGGTTGGAACGGGTGTATTTGGTCAGGTTGTAGATGTCGACACCGGCTTCGCCAGTTTCAACTTCGTCATCAGCAACACGAACCACGATACGGCTGGCATCAACAGAGTCGATCACGCCGCCACGACGAGCCACGACGCAAACGCCGGAGTCACGAGCTACGTTACGCTCCATGCCGGTACCTACCAGCGGCTTGTCAGCGCGCAGGGTTGGTACAGCTTGACGCTGCATGTTGGAACCCATCAACGCACGGTTGGCGTCATCGTGTTCCAGGAACGGGATCAGCGACGCTGCAACCGAAACAACCTGCTTCGGCGAAACGTCCATCAAGGTGACGTCTTCCGGCGCCTTGACGGTGAATTCGTTCAAGTGACGAACAGCAACCAGCTCGTCGATCAGCACTTTCTTGTCGTTCATCGTGGCCGAGGCCTGAGCGATCACGTGATCAGCTTCTTCGATGGCGGACAGGAAAACGATCTCGTCAGTTACCAGTGCGTCTTTCACTACACGGTACGGGCTCTCGAGGAAGCCGTACTGGTTGGTGCGCGCATAGGCAGCCAGGGAGTTGATCAGACCGATGTTCGGACCTTCCGGCGTCTCAATAGGGCAAACACGGCCGTAGTGAGTCGGGTGTACGTCACGAACTTCAAAGCCCGCACGCTCACGCGTCAGACCGCCCGGGCCCAGTGCAGAAACACGGCGCTTGTGGGTGATCTCGGACAGAGGGTTGTTCTGGTCCATGAACTGGGACAGCTGGCTGGAACCGAAGAACTCTTTCACCGCCGCAGCCACAGGCTTGGCGTTGATCAGGTCTTGCGGCATCAGGCCTTCGCTTTCAGCCATCGACAGACGCTCTTTGACCGCACGCTCAACACGTACCAGGCCAACGCGGAACTGGTTCTCGGCCATTTCGCCTACACAGCGAACACGACGGTTACCCAGGTGGTCGATGTCATCGACGATGCCTTTACCGTTACGGATGTCGACCAGGGTCTTCAGCACGGCAACGATGTCTTCTTTGCACAACACGCCCGAACCTTCGATCTCGGTACGACCGATACGACGGTTGAACTTCATCCGGCCGACCGCAGACAGGTCATAGCGCTCAGGGCTGAAGAACAGGTTGTTGAACAGAGTCTCGGCAGCGTCTTTGGTTGGCGGCTCGCCTGGACGCATCATGCGATAGATTTCGACCAGCGCTTCCAGTTGGTTGCTGGTGGAGTCGATCTTCAGCGTGTCGGAGACGAACGGACCGCAGTCGATATCGTTGGTGTACAACGTTTCGATGCGAACAACCTGGCCCTTGGCAACTTTTGCCAGGATTTCAGTGGTCAGCTCGGTGTTGCACTCAGCAATGATTTCGCCAGTAGCCGGATGCACGATAGCCTTGGCCGTTGTGCGACCCAGGACATAGTCCAGAGGCATAACGAGCTCTTTGACACCGGCTTTTTCCAGCTGGTTGATATGACGGGCAGTGATACGACGACCCTGCTCAACAATCACCTTGCCTTTGTCATCGGTAATATCGATGGCCGCGATTTCACCGCGCAGACGCTGTGGAACCAGCTCCAGGCTGATGCTCTCACCCTGAACGTGGAACACGTTGGTGGTGTAGAACGCGTCCAGCACTTGCTCAGTGGTATAACCCAGCGCGCGCAGCAATACCGATGCAGGCAGCTTGCGACGACGGTCAATACGCACGAACACGCAGTCTTTCGGGTCGAACTCGAAATCGAGCCACGAACCACGGTAAGGAATGATACGCGCGGAATAAAGCAGCTTACCGGAGCTGTGCGTCTTGCCGCGGTCGTGGTCAAAGAACACGCCCGGGGAACGGTGCAGCTGGGAAACAATTACACGCTCGGTACCGTTGATTACGAAGGTACCGTTTTCAGTCATCAGGGGGATTTCACCCATGTAGACTTCTTGCTCTTTGATGTCCTTGATCGCTTTGTTCGACGATTCTTTGTCGAAAATGATCAAACGAACTTTTACCCGCAAAGGTACGGCGTACGTTACGCCACGCAACACGCATTCTTTGACATCAAATGCCGGTTCGCCCAAGCGATAACCGACGTACTCCAGCGCAGCATTGCCGGAGTAGCTGATGATCGGGAAAACGGATTTGAAGGCCGCATGCAGGCCCACGTCGCGGAACTGATCTTTAGTCGCTCCCGCCTGCAAGAATTCACGATACGAATCCAGCTGGATTGCCAAGAGATACGGCACATCCATGACGTCCGGCAACTTGCTAAAGTCCTTGCGGATACGTTTTTTCTCAGTATATGAGTAAGCCATCAGCGTTCCCCAGCTTGGTCACCTGCTTGTTTGGCCTCTCCCGACGGGAGCAGCCAGAAAATCGTGCAAACCCCTTGGTTTGCTCCACCGCACAGGGTGGTTACAGCACGTTAAAGGCACCAACCTAGTCGGCTGCCAATAACGGAAAAAGGCCGGTGGCAAGAGCCACCAGCCATCAGCCTCAGCTTAACGCCTGGGCTGGAAACGCAAGGTCGATGCTTACTTCAGCTCGACTTTAGCGCCTGCTTCTTCCAAGGTAGCCTTGGCTTTGTCAGCTGCTTCTTTAGCAACAGCTTCCAGTACCATAGCTGGAGCGCCGTCAACTACTGCCTTGGCTTCTTTCAAGCCCAGACCAGTCAGCTCACGAACAGCCTTGATCACGTTAACTTTCTTCTCGCCAGCTTCCAGCAGCATAACGTTGAATTCAGTTTGCTCTTCAACAACAGCAGCGGCAGCAGCAGGACCAGCAGAAGCAGCAGCAGCGGAAACGCCGAACTTCTCTTCCATTGCTTTGATCAGTTCAACGATTTCCAGAACGGATTTTTCGCCGATTGCTTCGATGATTTGGTCGTTAGTCAGAGACATGACTATAAATTCCTGTATTGGGGTGACAGCCTACGCGGCCATCGAAATAAACAATAAACGCTGAAAGGAGTCGCTCAGCCTTAGGCTGCAGCAGCTTCTTTCTGGTCGCGAAGGGCCGCCAGAGTACGAGCCAATTTGCTGGTAGCGCCTTGAATCACGCTCATCAGCTGAGAAATTGCTTCGTCACGGGTCGGCAGACTTGCCAGTACGTCGATCTGATTAGCTGCGAGGAACTTGCCCTCGAACGCAGCTGCCTTGATCTCGAACTTATCCTGACCTTTTGCGAACTCTTTGAAGATACGAGCAGCAGCGCCCGGATGTTCTTGCGAGAATGCAATCAAGGTCGGGCCAGTGAACACGTCGTTGAGAACACTGTATTCAGTGTCAGCAACAGCGCGCTTGAGCAGGGTGTTACGTACAACACGTACGTAAACGCCAGCTTCACGAGCCTCTTTACGGAGTCCGGTCATAGCGCCTACTGTCACACCGCGGGCATCAGCCACAACAGCGGACAGGGCAACTTTGGCAGCCTCGTTGACTTCAGCGACGATGGCCTTCTTGTCTTCGAGTTTAATTGCCACGGGTTTAACTCCTGCTTGTTACCGTTTCATCTGGCCGAGGCCTGATGTCGTTTTGGTGTCTGATTCGGTAAGGAACCGGGAGCACCATCTGCGTAGGCTTGAGGTTTAAGGCTTTCGCCGCCTACGGTCTTGGATAGCCCCCGCCAGGCAGGGACCCCAATCTTTCAATTGGCGCATTTGACTGCGCCAATTTTGTCTTACGCGTCCAGGGAACCCTGGTCGATGACCAGGCCCGGGCCCATAGTGGTGCTCAGGGTTACGCGCTTAACATAAATACCTTTCGAGGAAGCTGGTTTGATACGCTTCAGATCAGCGATCAGGGCTTCAACGTTTTCCTTCAGCTGAACGGCGTCGAAGCCGATCTTGCCAACGGAAGTGTGAATGATACCGTTTTTGTCGGTGCGATAACGAACCTGACCAGCCTTCGCGTTCTTAACAGCGGTGGCTACGTCTGGAGTTACAGTACCAACCTTAGGGTTAGGCATCAGACCACGTGGGCCCAGGATCTGACCCAACTGACCAACAACACGCATTGCGTCCGGGGATGCAATAACTACGTCGTAGTTCAGGTCGCCGCCTTTCATTTCGGCAGCCAGGTCGTCCATACCAACGCGATCAGCGCCGGCAGCCAGAGCAGCTTCAGCAGCTGGACCCTGAGTGAACACAGCAACACGTACAGTCTTGCCAGTGCCGTGTGGCAGCACAGTAGCGCTACGAACAACCTGGTCAGATTTACGTGGGTCTACGCCCAGGTTAACGGCGATGTCAAAAGACTCGCTGAATTTTACAGTCGACAGCTCAGCCAGCAAAGCAGCAGCGTCTACAAAATTGTAAGACTTGCCAGCTTCGATTTTACCGGCGATTGCCTTTTGACGCTTGGTCAGCTTAGCCATTACACACCCTCCACGTTAAGGCCCATGCTACGAGCAGAACCGGCGATAGTACGCACGGCTGCTTCCATATCAGCTGCAGTCAGATCCGCGTTTTTGGTTTTCGCGATTTCTTCCAGCTGAGCACGAGTTACAGTGCCAACCTTAACGGTGTTTGGACGAGCGGAACCGCTAGTCAGACCGGCAGCCTTCTTCAGCAGAACCGAAGCAGGGGTCGACTTGGTTTCGAACGTGAAGCTACGGTCGCTGTATACAGTGATGATCACTGGAGTCGGCAGGCCTGGCTCAATACCCTGAGTACGGGCGTTGAAAGCCTTGCAGAATTCCATGATGTTCACGCCGTGCTGACCCAGAGCCGGGCCAACAGGTGGGCTTGGGTTAGCCTGAGCGGCCTTCACTTGCAGCTTGATGTAAGCGGTAATCTTCTTAGCCATGAGGCACTCCAATTACGGGTTCAATCGCCTAAAGAGGCTCCCCGGTTACTTGCGCGTTTATCCCAGTGACGACAAAACCCCACAGCCTAGGCCATGGGGTTGGGATTCGTGTTTAACTAGACCTTTTCGACCTGGCTAAACTCTAGCTCTACCGGAGTAGAGCGACCGAAAATGAGCACCGCCACTTGAATGCGGCTCTTTTCGTAGTTAACTTCTTCGACCGTGCCATTGAAATCGGCAAACGGACCGTCGGTAACACGGACAACTTCGCCCGGCTCGAACAGTGTTTTCGGCTTGGGCTTGTCGCTGCCATCAGCTACGCGACGCAGAATTGCTTCTGCTTCTTTATCAGTGATAGGTGCCGGTTTATCAGCAGTACCACCAATGAAGCCCATGACACGCGGAGTGTCCTTGACCAAGTGCCAAGTCCCTTCGCTCATGTCCATCTGAACCAGCACATAACCAGGGAAGAACTTGCGTTCGCTTTTGCGCTTCTGGCCATTACGCATTTCAACCACTTCTTCAGTGGGAACCAGAATTTCGCCGAAGCCATCTTCCATGCCTGCCAGCTTAATACGCTCTATCAGAGAGCGCATAACATGCTTTTCGTAACCCGAATAAGCATGCACTACGTACCAACGCTTAGCCACGGGACACCCTTAGCCAACAATCAAGGAAACGAGCCAGCCGAGCAGGGAATCCAAACCCCACAACAGCAACGCCATAACAAGAACAACAGCCACCACGATCAACGTGGTCTGCGTAGTTTCTTGGCGAGTTGGCCATACGACTTTACGAATCTCAGTACGAGCTTCCTTTACCAGGACAGCGAACGACTTGCCTTTTGCCGTCTGCAAGCCCACATAGGCAGCAACAGCAGCAATCACAAGAAGTGCAATGACGCGATACAGGATCGGCGAACCAGAATAATACTGATTCCCAACAACGCCAACCACCACAAGAGCTACCACTACAAGCCACTTGAGGAGATCGAAGCGAGAGCCTTGAACTTCAGCCTTGGGAGTCATCAAAGAGGATCCTGTGAAAAGAAAGCCAGACGCAATGAGCGAATCTGGCAGGTCAGGAGGGAATCGAACCCCCAACCTACGGTTTTGGAGACCGTCGCTCTGCCAATTGAGCTACTGACCTAAAACATTATCGAGCCGCGGATTATGCCGACACGAGAGAGACTTTTCAACAACAAGCGCAATTACTTTTGCAATCAACCCTGTCCAAGCAGAGAATTGCCAGCGAATAGCAGAATGCGAGCCACTCACAACCGTAACAACCAACCAGGGCAGTGACACCTAAAAACAGCGCCACCAGCAAACACCCCAGACAGGCTATGCACCTGTTAAAACAAAGGCAGATATTTTCATATCTGCCTTGTTATATGGAGCTCTTGAGCGGATTTGAACCGCTGACCTCACCCTTACCAAGGGTGTGCTCTACCAACTGAGCTACAAGAGCAAAACATGTCGCGAAAACAGCTAGACTGGAGCGGGTGGCGGGAATCGAACCCGCATCATTAGCTTGGAAGGCTAAGGTTCTACCACTAAACTACACCCGCAAATCTTGCTGCTCTAGCTTAAATATGGTGGAGGGGGAAGGATTCGAACCTTCGAAGTCGTAGACGTCAGATTTACAGTCTGATCCCTTTGGCCGCTCGGGAACCCCTCCTGAGCTGGTTAGAATTCTACATCATCCCAACCTTATGTCAACCACTTTCTTCAATTAAATCAGGAAGTTAGCAACTTGACTCGCTTCACACCTAGTAGCCTGTTTGGCGTTCACTGTGGAGCGGGCGCCATTCTATGCAAACTATCGGGTACCTGCAAGCCCTCACAGCGCATTTTTTTGTATTTTAACCCATTGAATTCATTAACAAGGTTCTGCAAAACCATTTCACTGGCCGCAGCAGTGCCTTGCGGGCTGATCTTGAGGGCATAGCCAGGCATTTCAGCCTGCTCACCTTCGACTTGCGTAGATGCTATACCCATCTCAGACAACCTGCGCTGCAGGCCGTGCAGCTGTTCTTGCGCAGGTAAATTGCCTAAAAACATGCATTGCGCACTCAGCGCCTGGTCAATGGCGACTGCACCTCCCCGACCTGCCGGCGGCACCTCGCCAAGCAGACGTATGCCCTGATGACTGCCCTTGTACAAAGACAAGGAAACAACTTCTTTGGCCCTCAACGGAGCCTCTTGCTGGTGCCATATGTAATAAAAGACATTCAGTACAACCAGCAGCAGAAACAGCCAACGCATAGAAACCTCAAGGAAGGGGACAAACCACCGCCAAACCGACAAATACCAGGTCTTGCACCAAGCGCGCTTCTGGAACCATATCCTTTACCAGGCTTGCGTCACCGCCGGTAAGAAAAACTTCAAAGTCTTCTCCCCAGTACTCGCGCGCCAATTCCAGCTGGGTCATCACAAAGCCCCGCAGCATCAACAAACACCCACGCTCAACAGCCTCAACCGTCGTACGCCCGGGCGTACGCTGGAGCAAGGCCTGCTCCGCAGAGAGGTCGTCATACCTGATACGGCGTGTATGAGTGCGCAACTGATCGCGCATCAAGGGCATCCCGGGACAAATAAACCCGCCCAGGTGCTGACCGTCAGCAGCCACGAAGTCCGCCGTTACCGCCGTACCGAAATCCAGTACCAGGCACGCGCTCTTCGCCAACTCAAAAGCACCAACCACGGCAAGCCAGCGATCGAGCCCCAAACGGGTAAACTCCTCATAACCGTTACTCACACCTGCGGCACTCCTTGCAGGCTGCGCGCACTGTGCAGCCACACGAAAGGTCGTCACGATGGAGGCCACCAGGCTCGATGTCTCATCATCACTGCGCACACTGACCAACCGGCAGTGGGTGATGTTCAACCCCGGAACGGCCAACACCGCGGCCAGCAGCGCAGCATCAGAGTCAACTACGCCCCCACCCACCGCCACCCCCGCGTCAAGGGCACGCCACTTTATAAAACTGTTGCCACAGTCCATCTCAAGAATCATGGCGCAACCTCAAGCTAAGCTCACCGCCGCTGTACACTTTCTCTTCGCCATTGACACTCATGCGCAGCGCGCCCTGCTGATCAATACCCATGACAGTGCCATCCACCTGATGCACTCCAGCTATCAGAGAGACTTCACGACCCTGCCACAAGTGGTTTTGCTCCCACTGCGCCTGCAATGCCGAAAAGCCCTCGGTAGCATGGCGATTCAGATACACAAGCAGGCTATCGTTGAGTTTCGAAATCAGCGCATTGCGGTTTACCGAATGACCTGACTCGAGAAATACCGAGGTCCAGGCCTGATCTACCTCGCTGGCCACCCGCATATTGACGTTAATGCCGATCCCCAGAACCACATGACACACATCAGCCGGATCGCCGACCAACTCAAGCAAAATGCCGGCAATTTTCTTGTTGCCTACGAGCACATCATTTGGCCATTTGAGGCCGGCGTCAGATATCCCCACCCCGCGAAGCGCACTCAGTACTGCCAGACCAACCACAAGGCTAAGCCCTTCAAGCTGGCGCATCCCGCCATCCATGCGAAGAACAAGGCTGTAGTAGATATTTTCTGCGAAAGGACTGACCCATTTGCGGCCTCTTCGTCCACGACCAGCAGTTTGCCGCTCAGCCGTAACAACAAACGGCGCCGCAGTGCCACTGTCGATCGCGCGCAAGGCCTCGGCATTGGTGGAGTCTAATGAATCATGAATCGAGACAGGCCATGGGCTGGCAGTCAACTGGTCCTGCTCAAGGAGTTCAAGCGGTGCAGCTAACTGATAGCCACGGCCACGAACTTTATGAATCGACAGGTTCAGGTTGGATTCCAAAAGCTGGAGCTGCTTCCAGACTGCACTGCGGCTAACGCCAAGTGCAGCACCAAGCGCTTGCCCTGAGTGGAATCGACCATCTTTGAGGAGTTTCAACAACGTCAGCATGCATGTATCGCCTCACAATGAGGCACGCATGATAGCCATGAGCGGCGCCATTGCATAGAAACCCCGCGCACACAGCAAGCTAACAGCATGGGGCAAGCCGAGAGTAACGGTTTGAAGCTTGCGACCGCTTTTTCGCGCACAAAAACAAACCCCCTGTCTGCGTGAGCAGACAGGGGGTTTGGAATTTAATCTTGACGATGACCTACTCTCACAT
>NZ_WIWL01000110.1:0-320 GCF_009600105.1 Pseudomonas sp. FSL R10-0056 | reverse complement strand
CCCTGGTGAGACATGGGAAGCGGCCCGCGCTCGACTAACCCAGATGCCGCTGGATCTGGCCTAGAGGCCGTGGCCACCACGGCCCGGCCTGCCTTTCTGCAGGGACTGCCGCTCCCGCTTTTGGGCCAGAAGCTCCTGCTTCTTGGCCTCTTTCTCACGCTGAACCTCATCCCGGGCCTGCGGTAGCCGCGCCGCCCACTCAGGACGCTCCTTCTGGAGTGTCCTTTCGGCGTCTCGCACAGAAAAACCGCCGCCCGGTGTCAGGTAGCACCGCACACGCTCAAGCCGCTTACGCAGGTCGTTCTCCCGCCCAACTTTCC
>NZ_WIWL01000109.1:0-320 GCF_009600105.1 Pseudomonas sp. FSL R10-0056 | reverse complement strand
GCCTTGACCCTATCTTCTGCCTTCTTGGCTGTAGCTCGTTGTCGTGCTTCTGCCTGCTGAATCTTGGCTGTGAGTTGGTCACGTTTTCGTTTCAAATCGTCTAAATCAGCCATGTCTGTTCTGCCTTTGATGGTGTCGGTTGTTGTCATTCTACGCTAGAGTATTGGAGTGCACAGACCTACCCTGAAAGAAGAGAAGGGCGCACTTACGCAAACTACGTTTGCAGGCGGTCGGCGATGCCGACAAATCAAAAACAGATCACAAGCAAATCGAGAGTCAAAAACCGTGGCGCTCTACTCCGCATCCGTTAAGCCCGTCAG
>NZ_WIWL01000108.1:0-332 GCF_009600105.1 Pseudomonas sp. FSL R10-0056 | reverse complement strand
ATGGAGCAGTCTGGTAGCTCGTCGGGCTCATAACCCGAAGGTCGTCGGTTCAAATCCGGCTCCCGCAACCAAACATCGAAAAAGGCTACTCGAAAGAGTGGCCTTTTTTGTGCGCGTGTGTTTTGTGCTGCCACCCACCCCGTAGCAGCTGCTACGGACCGAACTGCCCATATCCAAAATCAATGCCAGCTTTGATCTTATTTAACTCATTTATACATTAAAGGTTGACTCCCCCGCCCATCACTGTAAAGTGCGCCCCACAGACGCGGGATGGAGCAGTCTGGTAGCTCGTCGGGCTCATAACCCGAAGGTCGTCGGTTCAAATCCGGCTC
>NZ_WIWL01000107.1:0-344 GCF_009600105.1 Pseudomonas sp. FSL R10-0056 | reverse complement strand
CACAAGTACCGTAACTGGAACCGCAGCGGTGATGGCTTTGTCGATCTGGACAGCGCGATCATGCGCTCCAACGACACCTACTTCTATGACCTGGCCCACAAGTTGGGCATCGACCGTTTGTCGACCTACATGAATCAGTTCGGCATCGGTCAAAAAGTCTCCCTCGACATGTTCGAAGAGTCGGCCGGGTTGATGCCGTCCCGCGAGTGGAAGCGTGCAACCCGTCGCAGGCCTGGTTCCCGGGTGAAACCCTGATTTTGGGGATCGGCCAAGGCTATATGCAGTCCACCCCTTTGCAGTTGGCCCAGGCCACGGCGCTGATTGCCAGCAAAGGCAAATGGAAC
>NZ_WIWL01000106.1:0-347 GCF_009600105.1 Pseudomonas sp. FSL R10-0056 | reverse complement strand
AGCCGCTGACCTGGCGGCAGCGTACCTAGGCAAGCACTCCTTCCTGATCGATGACCTGGAGGATTGGGACGCTGAAACCAAGTCGCACCGGGCGTGCCTGGTTTTTCATGGCGAGGACATTGGGGGACTTTCAGCTCGAACAGTCATGAAATTGCGGGCTCGAGCCGCCGCCGGATTTTAGCCGCTAAAATATCGTTCGACCGGTTGTTGCTACTAGCAACACGGGAGAGCATAACGAATAGAAAGGCCCCCCCGGCCGGCCGCCTGACTGACTGGCTGATGCGCTACGCTGGTCGCATCTAATGACCAAGTTAAGGAGTACTTATGAGCTTTGCCCATATCGGAGA
>NZ_WIWL01000105.1:0-351 GCF_009600105.1 Pseudomonas sp. FSL R10-0056 | reverse complement strand
CCTTTATGGCGCGGGCTGGCAGCGAATTGGGCATCAGGCCCCGTGAGCACGATCACTACCTGGCGATGATCGACATCGACAACTTCAAGAAAGTGAACGACCTGTACGGCCATGACATTGGCGACGAAGTGCTCAAACGCACGGCAGCGAATATCAAAGCCGTGGTGCAGGGCTATGAATATGCGCGCCTGGGCGGGGAAGAGTTTGCCGTGTACGTTTCAGGCGTGCGCCGGGATGACGTTGAAGTGCTGATGGATGCATTGTGCCGTCAGGTGCGCGAAGACCCGCATCAATACCCGGTGACCATCAGCATCGGCCTGACCAGGGTTGACGACCACGACACCCTCAACC
>NZ_WIWL01000104.1:0-355 GCF_009600105.1 Pseudomonas sp. FSL R10-0056 | reverse complement strand
AGCCTTTCTCGCTCACATCGTCAACGGAGTCGCCAATTGTGCGCTTGTGGAAGATGTAGTAGTCAGATTGCTTCTTGAGTTTGGAGAGCACCTGCGCCGGGTCTTCATCCGTCCAATCGCTGAGCATGACGACGTAATCACGGTCATATACAAACGGCTCCGGATCTTTGGCATCGATCACCAAAGCCCCATAGACCCCGGACTGTTCTTGGAAGCCTGAGTGACTGTGATACCAGTAAGTGCCGTTCTGGTGGACCTTGAACTTGTATTCGTACATGCCATCGGGAGCGATGCCGTGGAAGCTCAAGCCCGGCACACCGTCCATGTTGGCGGGCAGGATGATGCCGTGCCAGTG
>NZ_WIWL01000103.1:0-360 GCF_009600105.1 Pseudomonas sp. FSL R10-0056 | reverse complement strand
ACCGAAGACATGCTGCCGTACCTGACGGAACTCACCAAACAGTTCACCAAATACGCCTTGGCTGACGTGGCCAAGATGGACAGCACCCACGCGATCAGGCTTTACGAGCTGCTCATGCAATGGGACAGCATCGGCCAGCGCGAAATAGAAATTGACCAGCTGCGAGAGTGGTTTCAACTGGAAGGCCGGTATCCCTCGATCAAGGACTTCAAGTTGCGAGTGCTTGATCCAGCCGTGACGCAGATCAACGAGCACAGCCCGCTACAGGTGGAGTGGGCGCAGCGAAAGACCGGGCGCAAGGTCACACATCTGTTGTTCAGTTTTGGCCCGAAGAAGCCCGCCAAGGCGGTGGGTAAGGCC
>NZ_WIWL01000102.1:0-362 GCF_009600105.1 Pseudomonas sp. FSL R10-0056 | reverse complement strand
GATGACGGGATCGAACCGCCGACCCTCTGCTTGTAAGGCAGATGCTCTCCCAGCTGAGCTAATCACCCTTGTACTTCGCTTTCGTTGCGGGGCGCATTCTCTCACACTATTTGTGTAAGTGGTTGTTTTTATTTGGCTTTTTTCAAAACCTTGTAAAAACATCCGTTTCCATCGCCCTGCATCTTTGATTTCGCAGCGAACTGCCAAACCGAAGCCTTTCGGGTAAACCTGCATTTATCAGGCTTATCCCAACCACAAGCGTTCAAGGGGCTTATGGCAACAAAAATGGCGCAGCGGACGGGACTCGAACCCGCGACCCCCGGCGTGACAGGCCGGTATTCTAACCGACTGAACTACCGCTG
>NZ_WIWL01000101.1:0-366 GCF_009600105.1 Pseudomonas sp. FSL R10-0056 | reverse complement strand
GTCTTGAATCGTTTGAATTATCAATAGACAGCACCCCCAAGGGATTGAGCCATGTTCGATTTACACCGCAAAGCCGACCTGCTCGAAAATAAACGCCTCAGTTGTTCTCTGGATGAAATGACCGCCAGGACTCAGGCGATTAGTCGTTCAATGGCCATCATTGAATTCGCCCCTGACGGTACCATTCTTGAAGCCAACGACAATTTTTGCGCGGTGACGGGTTACGCCATCGACGAGATTCGCGGTAAACATCACCGGATTTTCTGCGAAGAGCCGTACACCCGGACCTCTGAGTACGTCAACTTTTGGCGTGACCTCGCGAACGGACAGGCGATGAGTGGCACTTACCTGCGCCTCGACAAAGCC
>NZ_WIWL01000100.1:0-87263 GCF_009600105.1 Pseudomonas sp. FSL R10-0056 | reverse complement strand
ATGCACGGGCGACCAGCGCGGCAGCGGCGCCATCCACCACTGCGCAACTGTTACCCGCCGTTTGCACACCATCAGGGTGAATGGCTCCCAGCCTGGCAAGGGCCACGGCGTCGGTGGCACGCGGATGACTGTCGAGGCTGACAGACTCACATCGACGCGGCAGGCTGATACCACGCGGCTGACAGCCCTCCAGTTCAAACACTTCATTGCGCAGGGTGACGATTTCATCCCCCAGCCAGCCGCTGGCCTGGGCGCGAAGTGCCTGCTGGTGACTATTGAGGGCATAGCCGTCCACTGCCTCACGGCTCAGGCCATAATCCTTGGCCAGGTTTTCCGCCGTGGCGATCATGTCCACGCCGGGAGCCGGGTCGTACAGCGCTTCCCAGAGAAAATCCTTGAACTCGACCGGCGCCCCCAGGCGGAATCCACCACGATGGGTGTAGGCGGCAATCGGGTTGCGGGACATGGACTCGGTGCCCACACACAGCGCCAGTTCCATGCCGTCATGCAACTGCCCGGCAGCCTGGCGCAACAGTTCAAACCCTGTGGCGCAAATACGCTGCACCGCCAGGGCAGGCACCTGTTGTGCCACACCGCTGTAGAGGCCGATATGACGCGGCAACATGTACGCATCAAAACTGGCCTGAGCCATTGAACCCGCCAGTACCGAGTCCACTGCCTGCCCGCCCAGCCCGGCACGGGCCAGCACTTCACGGGCGACCTTGATTCCCATATCAATCGGTGAAACCTGGGCCAATGCCCCACCCAGGTCGACCCATGGTGTACGAACCGCCTCAAGAATGGCGACATCGGTGAATGCCGAGTACTGCCCTCCAGGGCTCACGACGGCTTGCCTGCACGCAGGATCGAAGGCGCCTGCCCGCGATAAAGTGCTTCCACATGCGCCGCTCGCCATTGCAGCACTGCACGCTGATTGATCGAACCCTTGTCGGTGATTTCACCGCGATCGATCGACGCGGCCTCATCCTGCAGCGCGATCCATTCCAGGCGACTGGCATTGCCACTGGCCTGGAGATTGAGCCGCCGCAACCAGTCAGCAAACCACTGGCGTACCGGTTCACTGGCCAACACCTGCGCATCGCTGGCGTCCGCAGGCAAGCCCGACAACTGTCGGCACTCGTACAGACGGGCAAATACCAACGCACCAAGACACTCGCGATCCGGCGCTGCGATCACCAGATCCTGAACATAGGGCGAACCCTCGAGCACGGCCCGGTTTCGCAGCGGCCCCACGCTGACAAATACCCCGGAGGACAATTTGAAGTCCTCGGCCAGTCGTCCATCGAACATCAACCCCCATTGCGGGTTGCAAGGATCGGCCAGCTTGATGGCATCACCTGAGCGGTAAAAGCCTTCATCGTCAAACGCCTCGGCACTCTGCTCGGGGGCGCGCCAGTAACCGGGCATGATGTGCGGGCCGCGAAAGCGCCCCTCCAGCTTGCCGTCCACCGGCACCAGCCGGACCTCACAGCCCGGCGCCGGCAGACCGATATAACCGGCCATCGACAACGGCCCGGTGGTGAAGGTGCATGAAGGCGAAGCCTCGGTCATGCCCAGCCCGGCCATCATGCGGATGCGCTCGCCACAGTGTTGCTCGGCAACCCGGTCGAGCCGGTCCCAGATACTTTGCGAAAGGCCCGCTGCGGCGAAAAAGAACAGTTTGATGCGGGCAAAAAATCGTGCCCGCAAGTCGCTGTCAGTTTCCAGCGCAGTGACCAGCTCTTCCCAGCCCTTAGGCACGGTGAGGTAGGCAGTCGGCGAGATTTCCTTGAGATTGCGCAGGGTTTCGGCAAAGCCCTGAGCCGTTGGTTTACCGCCATCCAGGTACAGCGTACCGCCGTTGTACAGAACGATACCGAGGTTATGACTGCCGCCAAACGTATGGTTCCAGGGCAGCCAGTCCACCAGCACCGGGGGCTCTTCGGCAAATACCGGAAAGGTCTGCAACAGCATTTGCTGATTGGCACAGAGCATGCGTTGGGTGGTAATCACCGCTTTGGGCAGTTTGGTAGAGCCTGAAGTGAAGAGGAATTTGGCGATGGTGTCCGGGCCTGACGCCATGAACGCAGCCTGGGCCTCGGCGCCGCCCGCCTGCTCCAGCAAGCTGGCAAAGCTCACCTGGGGCCGCCCAGCCATCTCGCCACGTACCGCTACCAATGGCGTCCCTGCGGGCAATACTGCGTGCACGGCACGTTGATAGACCGCCGCATCACTGACAAAGATCAGGCCTGGCTGCAACAGGTCGCAGACATGGCGCAACTTGGCAAAATCCTGGGACAGCAACGAATAGGCAGGTGAAACCGGGCAGTAAGGAATACCGGCGTACATCGCCCCCAACGCCATCTGCAAATGCTCAATATCGTTGCCTGACAGTATTGCCAGCGGACGCTCTGCCCCCAGACCATACACCAGCAGGCTTTGCGCAATGGCGCGAACGTCTTCCAGCATTTGGGCATAGCTGATGCGACGCCACTCGCCATCACTGTCCCGTGCAGCGATAAAGGTGTGCTCGGGCCGGACCTGCGCCCAGTGCACCAGGCGATCAAGCAAGCGTTCGGGCATCGGCTCCAGGGTTTCCAGGGAGCGCATGTGCAAGATGCCGCCGACCTCAAGCACTTCGACCGCCGGGTGACCGATAGCCACCTCGCGATAACGTGCCGGGGACGTAGGGGACTTGGCCGGGGATTTGAATTCGAAACTCACGTCATGCTCCTCCAACAAGGCATGCGCGGCCCGTCCGACACTTAAGCGGCATGGCGCAGGCATGACTCCTTATTATTGTTATGCCTTGTGCAGACAATCAGATCGGGTAGTGGCGCGGCCCGTTCTGCAAGGTGATCCAGCGCAACTGGGTGAATTGCTCGATCGACGCCTTGCCGCCAAAACTGCCGTAACCGCTGGACTTGACCCCACCAAAGGGCATTTGCGCTTCATCGTGGACCGTAGGGCCGTTGATATGGCAAATGCCCGATTCGACCCGCTGGGCCAGTGCCAGGGCACGCCCGGTGTCCCGACTGAAAATCGCCGCCGACAAACCGAACTCCGAATCGTTGGCCAGACTCAGCAAGGCCTCATCGCCGTCCCCGCGCAGTAGCACGGCAACCGGGCCAAAAGACTCTTCGCGGTACAGGCGCATACTCGGGGTCACACCATCGAGCAACGTTGGTTGCATGATGCTGCCATCGACCTGACCACCCACCACCAGCCGCGCGCCTTTACCGACCGCATCGTCGATCAGCGCCTTGATCCGCACACCGGCGCTGGCGTCCACCAGCGATCCGAGTACCGAGTCGTCCGCCTGGGGATGACCGGCGCGCAAGGTGGCAACCTTGGCTGCCAGCTTGTCGATAAAGGCATCCGCCACCTTGCTGTCCACGATCAGCCTCTCGGTGGACATGCAGATCTGGCCCTGATTGAAGTAAGCGCCAAAGGCTGCGGCGTCGACTGCGGCGTCAAGGTCAGCGTCATCCAGTACCAGAAACGGCGCCTTGCCCCCCAGCTCAAGAAGGGCCGGCTTGAGGTGACGGGCTGCCAGCTCGGCAACAATGCGCCCCACGTGGGTTGAGCCGGTAAAATTGACCCGGCGCACCGCCGGATTGGCGATCAGTCGCTCTACAATCGCCGGCGCATCTACCGGAGCATTGCTGATCACGTTGACCACGCCATCGCCCAGTCCCGCGTCCTGCAATACCTGGCCAATCAGCCGGTGAACGGCCGGGCTCAGCTCGGAAGCCTTGAGCACCACGGTGTTGCCGCACGCCAGCGGCATGGCCAGAGCACGGGTTGCCAGAATCACCGGGGCATTCCAGGGCGCGATGCCCAGGATGACGCCACAGGGTTGGCGCAAGGCCATCGCAAAACTGCCGGGCACATCGGAGGGGATTACTTCGCCGTTGATCTGGGTGGTCATGGAGGCGGCTTCACGAAGCATGCCGGCCGCCAGCTTGACGTTGAACCCGTACCAGTTGGCCATAGCCCCGGTTTCACCCGCTGCCTCGATAAACTCGCTCGCCCGTGCCTGCATCAACTCGGCAGCAGCGAGCAACCGGGTACGCCGTTCATTGGGCGCCAACGCGGCCCACACGGGAAAAGCAGCCTGAGCCGCGGCAACTGCGGCATCGGCATCTTCCAGGGTGGCGGCGGCCACGCGTGACACCACCTCACCCGTCACCGGGTTGCAGCGTTCGAACGTTCGACCATCACGGGCCGGGCACGACTTTCCGCCAATGAGCAGGGGCACGTCCAATATGGTGATTCCTCTTTATTGTCGTTATCGGGAATTCATTTACAGGGTGCGACCGGCGCACCCTGAACAGCGAGATTAGCGCTTGTAGGCTTGCAGGCCTGGCTTGATGCTCTTGTCATCGAGGAACTGCTTCATGCCCTGCTCACGCCCGCCTTCGGTATCCAGCAGTCGCGACTGGTCGAGCTTGGCGTACAGATAATCTTCGTTCTGCTCCCAAGTCAGTTCGCGGCAACGCTTGAAGCCATGCTTGGCCGCACGCAGTACAACCGGGTTTTTCTCCAGCAGATTGCGCGCCAGCTCAATGGTGACTTCACGCAACTGCGCCAGCGGTACGCTCTCATTGACCAGGCCCATCTCGGCGGCTTTACGCCCGTCGAAGGTCTTGCCGGTCATGATGTAGTACAGCGACTGGCGATGGCCTACGGTGTCTGCCATAGCCTTGCTGACCAGGTTGCCCGGTGGAATGCCCCAGTTGATTTCCGACAGGCCGAACGTTGCCTCGTCAGCGCAGATGGCCAGGTCGCACGCCACCAGCGGGCTGAAACCACCACCAAAGCACCAGCCATTGACCATGGCAATCGTTGGCTTGGCGTACATGCGCAGCAACTTCCATTGCCACTGCGACGCTTCACGGCGGATTTTCTCCTGAAGAATCTCGGGACCGGCGTCCACTTCGCGAAAGTACTCCTTCAAGTCCATGCCCGCCGTCCAGGCATCGCCCGCGCCGGTCAACACCAAAACACCCGCCTGCGGGTCCTGCTCGAGGGTTTCCAGCACGTCGATCATTTCACGGTTCAGGGTCGGGCTCATGGCATTGCGTTTTTCCGGACGATTGAGTATCACCCAGGCGATGCTGTCTTCGATTTCGACTTTGACGGTTTTCCAGCGGCCTTCGTATTGGCTCATAGCGATTGCTCTCTTGTTGTTCGCTTGAAGATGAGTGAAAACTAACCGGCATAATTAGTTATGTCAATCAACCATTAATTAAATTAACCAATTTTTTATGCGGCAAACGCTCGTAAAATAACGCAGCGATGGCTATCAACCAGCAACCGCGGCAAACTAGATACGTTTATTAACTTCATTCGAGCAAGGACCCCTCTATTTATGGCCAAGCCAGCCACCCCTGTCGTCGCCCAAGAGGCCATGCCTGAAAGCCCGGACGTACAGGCTCCTCTGGACACCGCGCTGGACGAACTGATCGGCTATGCCATGCGCCGCGCCCAGCTCAAGCTTTTCCAGAACCTGATCAGCCGGCTGTCGACCCACGACCTGCGTCCGGCGCAGTTTTCGGCAATGGCGATCATTGACCAGCATCCCGGGCTGATGCAGGCGGACCTGGCCCGGGCGCTGGCGATTGAGCCCCCGCAAGTGGTGCCATTGTTGAACAAGCTGGAGAGTCGGGCGTTGGCGGTACGGGTTCGTTGCAAACCCGACAAACGCTCCTACGGCATATTCCTGAGCAAGACCGGCGAAGCCCTGCTCAAAGAGCTTAAGGCTATTGCTGCGCAAAGCGACATCGACGCGACCTCGGCGCTGGATAGCGCCGAGCGTGAAGAACTGCTGCGCCTGCTGAAAAAGGTGTATCAGGAATAGCCCAGCGCTGTAGCTACCAAATCCGCAACATGCGCAGTGCCTGATCAATAGTGAAAGCTGATTTCACGACTGCTGCGCAGCCGAACGCAGCCTCGCACGGCTCGGCAGCTGCTACGATTTTCACAACTCATGCCACTGCGTAGCAGTTGACGAGTAGAACGAGGCTACGTTCGAGCGTGAAGCGGTCGCAAAACCGCAACACGCGCAGGGCCTCGCACGGCTCTCCAGCAAATAGACAATTGGCCCTACCAGATCGGCAAGGTATAGATGGCCAGGAAGCGGGTCTGGTTTTCGTCGCGAAAGGCCGCACCTGCCGGGAAGTCATTGCGGTAAATAGACTTCCTCGCCAAAAGGCCCAGGTTTTTCAGCGGCCCGCTCTGTATCACGTACCCCAGCTCCATCTGAAACTCGCGCTCCTTGCGATCATCCGCATTCAAGGACACCAGTTCGATATTGTCACCGCGCACATAACGCAACCGCCCTTTCAATCCCACTACCCCCACCGCCGTGAAGTCGTAGTCGTAAATGGCCTGCCAGGTGCGCTCCTTGGCATTGAGAAAATCCGAACTCATGGTCATTTCGCTCATGCCCATCAACTCTGTACCCGAGATGTAAGGCGTCGCCGTATCACCGCTGGAATGCATGTAGCCCACACTTAAACGATGCCCTCCCAGCCGATACCCCAACAGCGCCGATGCGTTGATGTTGTCGACCTTGCCTGCTTTGGCACTGCCCGCCTCATCACTGAAAAAACTGCGCAGGTCGGTGGTCAGCACGCCATCACCCAGGGGCAGATCGTGCAGCAATGCCAGGGTGCTTTGCTTGTACAAATCCGCCACCTCGACATGGTAGGCGCGCACGCTCAGGTTCTTGTTGACCTGATAATCACCACCGCCGTAAGCCAGGTGCGAGGTTTCAGCCGAGCCCTTGAATCGGCCATTGGGCGACGCGATAGTCATGGCCTGGTAGTTGGTGGAGTCACGTTTATTGATCGCGTCGATATATCCGGTGTTGAAGGTCAGACCGTCAATTTCTTTGGAGCTGACGGTGGTCCCGCGAAAGGTCTGGGGCAAAAGCCGCGACGGGCTGGCAAAGGCAAACGGCAGAAAAATCGACACATCACCGGTCTTGAGCGTGGTCTGGCTAAAACGCAGCTTGCCGGTGAAGGCCAGTCGCGAGTACTCATCCGCAGCCTGTTTGTCACTATTGACCGGCAGCAGTTCGGTGCCGCTGCGGTCAGGCGAAGAGTCCAGCTTGACCCCCAGCAGACCACGCACATCCAGCCCGAAACCGACCGTGCCCTCGGTAAAGCCCGACTCCATGTTGGCAATGAAGCCCTGGGCCCATTCCCGCGCTGCGGTCTTGACGCCATCGTCCTTGTAATCACGGTCCATGTAGTAGTTGCGCAAGGTCAGGGTGGCGTGACTGTCTTCGATAAATCCCTGGGCCCAAACAGGGGTACTGAGCAGGCACAGGGCAATGCACGAAAGCGGGAACAAGCGCAGGGCGCCTTGGTTGAGCGTATGCATATTGAATGTCCATTTATTGTTGTTTTTGACAGAACCAGAACGCTCTCATGGCGTTTCCTGGGCCAGAGAATGGAAACAAGTCAAAGCAACGTCAATCTTAAATGATCGATAATCGAACATTATGTTTCTTATCTATTTTTGATAATTACAGGCACGCACTGGCTAAAAGCCTGTTTTAAACACGTTTAAGCTGATTTTTTAGCAAATACCTTCGCAGCTTCTTTTTTTAGTTATCTTTGTTAATCTTTATTTGGCTCGCTGAAAGCCCCCCTACAAAAACAATAACGAGGTTCGTCCATGAACACTCCACAGCATCGTTCGACGCTGACAATCGCTTTGTGCTTTATCGTTGCGCTTATCGAAGGGTTTGACCTGCAAGCCGCGGACACTGCCGCCGCCGGCCTGCGTCAAACCTTTGACCTGGACCCGAAAATGATGGGCTGGGTGTTCAGTGTCGGGATCATCGGCCTGCTGCCCGGTGCATTCTTCGGCGGCTGGATTGCCGATCGAGTCGGCCGTAAAAAGATCCTCATCGGCGCGGTCATCCTGTTTGGCGTCTTCTCCCTGCTGACCGCCTATGTAGACAGCTACTACCACTTGCTGCTGGTGCGATTCATGACGGGCCTTGGTCTGGGAGCTGCCCTGCCCAACCTGATCGCCCTATGTGCTGAAGCGGTAGACGAACGCCGTCGTGGCACAGCGATCAGCATCATGTATTGCGGCGTGCCACTGGGTGGCGCAATGGCAGCGGTAGTGGCGATGTTCTCCCATGACCACTGGCAAACCACCTTTATCATCGGCGGGCTAGCCCCGTTGCTTGTCGTGCCGCTGATGATCATCCTGCTGCCCGAGTCCCGGGTTTTCCGCCAGGACGCCAGCCAGGCTTTGCGCGTGTCTACGGGCCAGGCACTGTTTGGTGAAGGTCGTGGCCGTTCGACCCTGGCGTTGTGGCTCAGTTACTTCTTTACCCTGACCGTGATGTACATGTTGCTGAACTGGCTGCCCACACTGCTGCTCGCCCAGGGTTTCACCAAGCCGCAAGCGGGCATGGTGCAAATGCTGTTCAACATAGGCGGTGCTTTGGGCTCCTTGCTCGGCGGCCTGCTGCTGGACCGCTGCAACCCGATCAAGGTGGTTCTGGGCGTCTATGCCGGGCTACTCGCATCACTGGCCGGGATCGGCTTTTCGGTAGGGATTGTGCCCGTGGCCACTGCAGGCTTTGCTGTGGGCCTGTTTGTAATGGCGGCGCAGTTGGTGCTCTATGCAATGGCTCCGCCGCTGTATCCGACAGCCGTACGGGCAACCGGCGTCGGCGCTGCAGTCGCTATCGGGCGCCTGGGTTCGGTTGCAGGTCCCTTGGCAGCAGGTCAGATCCTCGCCGCCGGGGCCGGAACGACCGGGGTGCTGCTGGCGACTTCACCGGGACTGGTCATTGCGGCATTGGCGGTCATCACGGTGATTACCCGTGCCAATCAAAGTGCAAGCCTGAAACCGGGACTTTGTGGCCGCTGACAAGTACCTCCAGGCTGCACTCTATGGCCTGGAGCATCTCGACAGCGTGTTTGTTCAGGTTCTGCCGATCTCAGGATTCAAAGGTTTGAATCCTGAGATCAGGGGTTGTCTCTTCTGCCTCGCCACCAACTCCATGTTGTAGTCGTTGACGAGTGGAACGAGGCTGCGATCGGGAGGGTGCTGATCATCGTGTAAACCTGCCGGGGCTCTGGCCTTGCGCCAAAGCCCCGGTATGTCAGGCCTGTGCGGCGCTGCGGTTTAGCCGGTACATGGTCCAGGCGTAGAACACCAACGCCAGCCCCGCCAGCGAACCACCTGCCAGCCCGATCCAGGCAAAACCGAAATGGCTGCCCACCGAACTGCCCAGCAATGCCCCGCCGCCAATGCCGATATTGTAGATACCGGAAAACATCGCCATCGCCACATCCGTCGCGTCCGGCGCCAGGGTCAGTACTTTGGACTGCATCGCCAGGCCAAAGCCCATGATCGCCATCCCCCAAATGATGCTCAACACCCCCAGGGATTCAATCCAGTTGCTGGCCGGCAACAGCAACAGCAGGCTCAGCGCGATCAGGCCCACAGCGGTCAGCAGGAAGCCCAGCGGGCTGTATTTGTGGAACCAGCTAAAACACAGCGAACCGAAAATCCCCGCACCGCCGAAGAGCAGCAGGATCAGGGTCACGGTAGCGCCGCTCATACCCGCCACGTTCTGCACAAAGGGTTCGATATAGCTGTACGCGGTAAATTGCGCCGTGATCACCACCGCCGTCAACAGATACACCGCCACCAGCGCAGGGCGCTTGAACAGCACCGGCAAGCTTCTGAGCGAGCCGGAATTCTGGCTTGGCAGCAACGGCAAAGTGCGCGCCAACCACAGCACCAGCAACACCGCCAGCGCTGCGATCACCAGAAAAGTGGTACGCCAGCCCATGGCCTCGCCCAGCAAACGGCCCAGGGGCACCCCCATCACCATCGCCAGCGAAGTACCGGTGGCCAGCAACCCCAGCGCTTGCACCTGCTTGCCCTCAGGCGCCAGACGCACCGCCAGAGAGGCTGTTATCGACCAGAACAGCGCATGGGACAGCGCCACGCCGATCCGGCTAAGCAACAAAATGCCGAAGCTGGTCGCCAGACTCGACAGTACATGACTGGCGATAAACAACCCGAACAGCACCAGCAGTAACTTGCGCCGCTCAACGTTGCGCGTCACCAGCATGATCGGCAAGGAAGCCAGTGACACCACCCAGGCATAGATGGTGAGCATCAGCCCGACCCGGGCCGTGGCCATGTCAAAACTTGCGCCAATCGCACTCAGCAGCCCCACCGGCACAAACTCGGTGGTATTGAACACAAAAGCGGCCAGCGCCAGCGCGATTACAGGCTGCCAGTTGGCTTTAGAGGTAGAGGTGGGGTTGCTCATTTAATGAATGCACTACTCGCTATCGATGATGAACCGGCTCCGACGCTTCAAGCCGGAACCACACAGGCTGACAGTTTATAGCCTTCACGCAGAGCCGTTGGCGAGATTTTGCAGATACTCGGCAGGCGGCGTTTGGTCGAGGCGCCGAGGTGCCCGATAAAAAGACCGCAGCAAGGATTTTGCAACAATGCGTAAAGAATAGTTAAGAGCATTGATTATCATTTGCACAAATGTAAAACTTTGTAACTAATTCTCGTTTACGCAGTTCCAGCCCGGAGTATCCGCAGATCATGCGCTCACTGTTCAGCCTTCCGACGTCCGCCCTTACACTTGTCGCACTGGGCATGCTCAATTCGGCATCAGCCGACGAATACACCTTGAACCTGCCTTCCACCAGCGTCACCGGCACCGCCGACAGTGAAGATGCACCACCGGGCTATCAAGCCAAACCCGCCGCCACTACGACGCGATTGAACCTCACCGCCGGGCAAACACCCCAGGGCATCACCAGCATCAAGCGCGAGCAACTTGACGACTTCAAGCTCAACAGTATTCGCGATGTGCTGGACAGTACCCCCGGAGTCAACGTGCAAAAGGTCGAGACCGACCGGACTTACTTCACTGCCCGCGGTTTCGACATCACCAACTTCCAGTACGACGGCATGGGCATGGGGCTCACCGGCGGCGTGCTGGTGGGTGATATCGACACCGCACCCTACGAGCAGGTTGATGTCTTGCACGGCGCCAACGGCCTGATGACCGGCACTGGCAACCCGTCGGCCACGGTTAACTTTATCCGCAAACGCCCCACCTATGAGCCTGAGGCCAAGGTCAGCGTCAGCGCCGGCTCCTGGGACAAGCGCCGGGTCGATCTCGACGTCTCCGGGCCGCTGACCGATTCGGGCAATGTGCGCGGGCGAGTGATCTATGCCAACGAAGTGGGCAACTCTTATCTGGATCGTTATTCCCGGGAAAAGAACATCTTCAGTGGCATGCTCGCCTTCGACCTGAGTGACGACGACACGCTGACCGTCGGTTATGAAGACCAGAAAAGCAATGCCAACGGTGCCAGCTGGGGCTCCCTGCCGCTGACCGACAGCAGCGGCAACGCCCTGCACTACAGCAGCACCAGTGCCAACATTGCCCAGCCCTGGGTGTACTGGGATGTACGCACCAGTCGCGCCTTCGCCGAGTGGCAGCACCACTTCGCCAATGACTGGAAGTCCACGCTGACCGTAACCGCCATGGAGCATCGCGAAGACACCGACATGTTCTACATCTATGCCAACAGCGCCTCTAGCACCGGCTATACCGGGCTGGCCTCCAACTACAAAGGCAAGACCCGCGAGCTGGATGGCGACCTCTCGTTCAGCGGGCCTTTCAGCCTGGGCGGCCGCGAGCACCAGTTGACCTTCGGCGCCAACGTGGCCCGTTCCCGTACCCAGGAAACCTCGCTGTACGGCACCTCCTCGTACTACACCCCGGTGTCGCTGGAAGATGCCCTCAACGGCGTCATCCCCAAGCCTGCTTACAACATGGCCAATGCCGACGCGACCTCCAATTACACCGACCGCCAGAAGAGTCTCTACGCCGGTACACGGTTGAGCCTTACCGACGACCTGCACCTGATCGTCGGTGCGCGCATGCTCAGTGCCGACAGCGACGGTGAAAACTACGGTTCGGGGCGGGACGTGAGCATTCATGGCAAAGTCACCCCGTACGCTGGCGTAGTCTATGACCTGACGCCGCAGTACTCGCTGTATGCCAGCTACACCAAGATTTTCAACCCGCAGTACTACCTCAATACCCAGGGCCAGGTGCTCGACCCGCTGGAAGGCAAGAGCTACGAGGCCGGGATCAAGGGGCATCTGCTGGACAAGAAACTGGACGTTTCGGCAGCGGTATTTCATACCAAGCAGGATAACGTTGCCACCTACTCAGGTTTCAACCCTTCCCTGGGCGGTTACCTGTATGACGGCATGTCGTACAAGAGCAGCGGTGTAGAACTGGAAGCTTCGGGCGAACTGGCGCCGGGCCTGCAAATCAGCGGGGGCTATACCTACGTCTATATCACCGATGCCGACAACAACCGCGGACGCAAGTTTATACCGCGCAATGCCCTGACCACCTCCATGGCCTACAAGCTGCCGATGGCACCGCAGGTGAAAGTGGGCGGCAGCCTCAAGTGGCAGAGCAAGGTCGAGAACGACGACACCCCGGCAGCAAACCAGGCTGCCTATATGCTGGTGGGCCTGATGGCCAGCTATGATATCGACCCGCACTGGAGCACCCAGCTCAACCTCGACAACCTGACCAACGAGAAATACCTGCAAAGCGTACGTTACGGGCAAAGCAACTACGGCTCCCCGCGCAACGTCACGGCATCGGTGAGCTGGAAGTTCTGATGAAGTGCCGGGCCAGTTCCCCTGGCCCGACATGAACTGCGTATGAACGTGCCGGGTACTGAAATATCCTGCATTTAAAGCTGGCAATAACGTAATGTCAGTGACATACAGCCCTTACATATTCGTCTCGTGTTCAACTCACTGAGTGAGATCTGCCATGAGCCATACCCATTTTGCTTTATCTATCGCTACCGGCCTGGGTTTGACATTCACCGTCATGTTGTCCCATGCCGCGCCCCCTGATACCTCCGACGCCCAAAACTACAAAAGCCACAAGGCCTTGTTGATTGGTGTCGACGGCATGCAATACGAAAAACTTCAGCAAGCCATTCAAAATAATATGGCCCCCCATATTGCCGGCCTGAACCCCGCCAAAAGTTACATCGGAGGGATTGACGGCACTGCGACAGAGCAAACTACCGGTAGCGGCCCGGGCTGGACGACAATACTGACCGGCACCTGGGTAGACCGACATAAAGTCCCCTCCAACAACAACGCATGGCGCAACAAAGCGCCCAGCCTGTTCAAGCAACTCAAGCAGGCGGATCCTGAACGCAAGACGAGCAGCATTGTCAGCTGGAATACCATCAACAACAACTTCGCCGATGATATTGCCCAAGGCTTTATCGACCTTGCCATCAAATGCTCCGACGTCGATCAATGCGTCGCCGACAAGGCCAGCTATGAGCTTGAATATGGTCGCTCGGACCTGGTTTTCGCGCACTTCGACGAGCCTGATAATGTCGGCCATCGATACGGTTTTTCAACCCGCTATCAGACCGCAATCCAGGGCGTCGACGACAAGGTCGGCCAGTTACTGTCCGCACTCAAGCGCCGTAAACAAAGCAACCCCGATGAAGACTGGCTAGTCCTGGTGACAACTGATCATGGCCGGCGCCTGCCCGATGGGCGTAATCATGGCGCCCAAACCCTGAGCGAGAAAACCACGTTTATCGCACTCAACAAACCCGCCAACGAGCAACTTACCCGCCCCATCACCAATCCGGACAATCCGGGCCACGACAACCTCTACGGCTTTGCCAGCCAGGCGGATATTACTCCGACCCTGCTGGCCCATTTTGGCATCGAGCCCGTACCTGCCCGGCATGCCATGGACGGTCTGCCCCTGACCGGGCCTCTGGGTGCAAGGCTATTCTCTGCCCGGTTAGCGCCTGATGCGGCACAGGTGAATCTGACCTGGAATGGCGATGGCAGCGCAGACAAGCCCGTGCACATTTATCGCAATGGCAAGCAAATCGCCTCTGTCGACTACTCCCGGCGTGGTTATATCGACAACGACATCAAGGAACTCAAAGGGCCAGTCAATTACACGGCAGTGATTGATAAAGTGCCTGTGTCACGCTTGATCACTCTGGGCGACAAAAAACCATAAAAAAAGCGCTGCCCGATCACTCGGACAGCGCCTTTTTTACGTCCAGGCGTTACGCCAGACTTTTGCTGACCACTTCAAACACATCGCTGGACAGTTCGCCCGAGCTGCGGATGCGCTCAAGCTCTGCCTTCATCAGCGCCTGTCGCGCAGCGTCGTACTTGCGCCAGCGGGTCAGCGGCGCCAGTTGCCGAGAGGCAATCTGCGGGTTGAAACCATTCAGTTCGATCACCAGGTCCGCCAGGAAACGATAGCCCGAACCGTCCGCAGCATGGAAGTTGATCAGGTTTTGCCCGGCAAAGGCACCCACCAGGGCCCGCACTTTGTTCGGGTTCTTGATGGTGAACGCCGGATGTTGCATCAGCTCGCGCACGCGCTGCAAACCGCCGGGCAAGGTGCTGCCCGCCTGCACGCTGAACCATTGATCCATGACCAGCGGGTTGTCCTTGAATTGCTCGGCAAAACTGGCCAGCGCCGCAGCTTTTTCCGCCTCGTAGGGCGAGTTGACCAGCACGGCCAGCGCCGTCAGGCGTTCGGTCATGTTGTCGCTGTGCTCGAACTGCTCCAGCGCCGCCGCCAACACTTGCGGCTTGCCGCTGAGCATCAGGTAGGACAGCGCGATATTTTGCAGTGCGCGACGGGCAAAGTGCTCGGCTTCAGCCACATAAGGCGTGGCTTTGGACACTTCGCGGTTGGCCTGGTAACGCGTCCACAGGGCGTCGAACAGGCTGTCTGCCAGTTGCTTGCGAGCGAACTCGCGGGCAACGTGGATGGCTTCGACATCGGCCACATCACTGATTTCGGTCAGATAGGCTTCGCCCGGCAGCGAGAGCATCTCTGCCACCATTGCCTGATCCAGTTGCTCATTACCCAGCACCGTGCGCAACGCCTCGACCAGACGCTGATCCATGACCAGTGCTTCACCGCGCTGATGCTGTGCAATCAACTCTTGCAGCACCTGTACCGCCAGTTGCTGACCAGCATCCCAACGGTTGAACCCGTCGCTGTCGTGCTGCATCAGGAACATCAACTGGTCACGGCTGTAATCGAAGCTCAGCTTCACCGGTGCCGAGAACCCGCGCAACAGGGACGGCAGCGGTTTTTCGTTGATGCCGACAAAGGTGAAGGTCTGTTCGGCTTCAGTCACTGACAGCACGCGGCTGGTGCCCGAGGCCGCAGCTTCGCCCGCCAGTTGCAGGGCAATTTCACTCCCCCCGGCGTCCAGCAGGCCGAGTTCGACCGGAATGACGAACGGCAGTTTTTCGATCTTGTCCGGAGTTGCCGGGCAGCTTTGCGCAAAAGTCAGGCTATAGGTGTGTTGTTGCGCATCGTAGTGCTCGCTGACGGCCAGCCGCGGTGTACCTGCCTGGCTGTACCAGCGCTTGAACTGGCTCAGGTCGGCGCCATTGGCATCTTCCATGGCCTTGATAAAGTCGTCGCAGGTCACCGCCTGGCCATCATGACGCTCGAAGTACAGGTCACTGCCTTTGCGAAAACCCTCGGCGCCCAGCAGGGTGTGGATCATGCGCACCACCTCAGAACCCTTCTCGTAAACGGTCAGGGTGTAGAAGTTGGAGATCTCGATAAAGCTCTCCGGGCGCACGGCATGGGCCATGGGGCCGGCGTCTTCGGCGAACTGGTGAGTGCGCAGGTAGGCCACGTCCTGGATGCGCTTGACGGTGCGCGAATTCATGTCGGCCGAGAACTCGGAATCACGGAACACCGTGAAGCCTTCCTTGAGCGACAGCTGGAACCAGTCGCGACAGGTCACGCGGTTACCCGACCAGTTGTGGAAGTACTCGTGGGCGACGATGGCTTCGACCCGCTGGTGCGCGGCATCGGTGGCGGTTTCGGCGCGGGCCAGTACGGCGCTGGAGTTGAAGATATTGAGACCCTTGTTCTCCATGGCGCCCATATTGAAGTCGTTGACGGCCACGATCATAAAGATGTCCAGGTCGTATTCACGACCGTAGGTCTCTTCGTCCCAGCGCATGGATTTTTTCAGGCTGGTCATGGCGTGCTGGCATTTGTCGATGTTTTCCGGCTCGACATAAATGCGCAGCGCCACGCTGCGCTCGCTCATGGTGGTGAACGTGTCTTCGACGCACCACAGGTCACCGGCCACCAGTGCAAACAGGTACGCCGGTTTCATGAACGGGTCTTCCCAGGTTGCCCAGTGCCGGCCGTCTTCGTCGGGGCCGCTGGCGATCGGGTTGCCGTTGGACAGCAGAATCGGGTAACTGTGCTGCTCGGCCACAACGGTGGTGGTGAACTTGCTCATCACGTCCGGGCGGTCGAGGTAATAGGTAATCTTGCGAAAGCCTTCGGCCTCGCACTGGGTGCAGAACATCCCGCCGGACTTGTACAGGCCTTCCAGCGCGGTGTTGGATTCGGGGTGGATGCGCACGCTGGTATCGACCACGAACTGTTCGCTGGTCGGGTGCAGGATCAGGTGGCTGTCGCTGAGCTGATAATCCTCGGCGGTCAATTCGATATCGTCGAGGCTGACCGACAGCAGCTCCAGCTGCTGGCCATCCAGCGCCAGAGCCGGCAGGCCGGCGCCACGGGCCGGGTTGCGGCGCATCAGCAGCTGCGCATGAACCAGGGTGTGATCCTCGAACAACTCGAAGGTCAGGTGCGTCTCGTCGATCAGGTAATCGGGCGCCTGGTAGTCCTTCAGGTAGATCATTTGCGGTTGTTCGGTGCGCATGCTGGAGTCCTTTTACTGATGCACGGCCAGCTGGTAGGCCGTGTATTTGCGGATATTGATAACGCCGGTGTCAAAGATCAGGTATTGGCCCTTGATCCCCATCAGCGTGCCTTCGACGATCGGATCTTTATCCAGATTGAAGCTGACAATCTTGGTCGGATACTGCTCGACCGGGTAGCAAATCTCGATGGGCTCGACGCTATGCAAAGGCTGTACCGCTTGCAGGCCGAAACGTTCCTGCAGGGTGTGCAGGCCTTCGGCGCAACTCTCGAACAGTTGCGCACGCACTGCGGCGAGGTCTACCGGCGCTGCGTCGCCCTTGAGCAGTGCACGCCAGTTGGTCCGGTCAGCCACTTGCGAGCGGAACAGATCTTCGACAAACCCCGATTGCTGACGGGTCGCCACGCGCACGATCGGCAATGCCTGGCTGGCACCCTGGTCGAGCCAGCGGGTCGGCAATTGGGTGGCACGGGTAATGCCCACCTTGACCCCGGAGGAGTTGGCCAGATACACCACATGATCGGTCATGCAGAACTGCTCGCCCCACAACGGATCACGGCAAGTGCCCGCGTCATAATGGCAACGCTCCGGGCTCATGATGCACACATCACATTGTGCCAGCTTGGTCATGCACGGGTAGCAGTAGCCCTGGCTGAAGCTCTTCTTGGTTTTACGCCCGCAGTGAGAGCAGTTGATCTCCCCCAGGTATTCCAGACGCAGTTTAGTGCCGATCAAGGGATTGACCGGCACCTCGGTATCGCCCAAACGGAACGCATATTGAACGGTCGGCGTTTCCAGGCTTGCCGACATCTTGCTGATTGCACCGCGACCAATCTCAATCAATGGATGGCATCCGACTTGAACAGGATATTGGGCACCGGCGCCGATTTCGAGCTGCATTCCTGCGGGCCCATATAACCGGTGCGCTGGTCTTCAGGCAGGTTCTGCACTTCCCAGGCAATCATCGCCTGCAACGACAGCTCGCGCTGTTCGGCAGTGAGTTTGTTGCCGTCCGCCCATTTACCGATTTCCACGGCCAGTTTCAGGCTCTGGTAGATCTCGGGGGTGATGTTTTGAATCATTTCGTTGAAAGAGGACATGGTTCTGTTTCCGCTCTTTAAAAATCAGATGGCATTTCTATCTGTGGGCGCGGGCTTGCTCGCGATTCAGGCAACTCGGTGCATCTGAATCAACGGGTTGAACCCATCGCGAGCAAGCCCGCTCCCACGCGACAATTCGAAACTTTATACAGCCTGCCTGCGCCGCGCCCAAAGCCCGCCCAGCAAGCCGGTCAGGCAACCGATGACCAGTCCGCCCACATGGGCGGCATTGGCGATCTGGCCAAAGCCGATCATCGACACCAGCCCCGACATGCACAATGCCAGCCACACCAGCATCATCACCAGCACACCGCGCGGCAGGTTATACAGGGGGTTTGGCGCCATCAACTGATAGATCCAGACATGCCCCAACAGCCCGTACAACACCCCCGACAACCCGCCAAACAGGCTCGGGCCGCCCACCAGGTACTGGGCGAAGTTGGACACCAGGCTGAACAACAGGCTCAGGCCGATCAGGTTGACGCTGCCCTGGCGCATTTCAATGCGCCGCCCCAGCTCCCAGTACCACATGCCGTTCATGGCGATATGCAGGAAACCGAAGTGAATCAACATCGGCGTAAACAGTCGCCACCACTGCCCGGACGCCAGGCTGTCAGACAAGGGGACAAAGTCGATGTACTGGCCATAAATGCTGAAGTCCAGAAACGTGAAAAACCTCAGGGCCGACAAATTGTCACCCAGTTGCGTCACCGCAGCCACGATTACGCACAGCAGCAACACGATGGCTGTGGCCGGGCTATCGCGCAGCTGCTGCGCAAAACCCGGGCGGGCCATGGCCTGCGGCCGTTCGACAACGGGTAAGGCGTGATCGGGGTCACCCAGCGGAAAACGCTGGTACAGGCTGCGCACGTCGTCGGCAATGGACTCAGGTGCCCACAGCACCTGCTCGCCTGCCTCTTCACTGACCCGATGGGGCACCTGCATGCGCCGCAGCAAAGCAACAAAACCGCTCAGGTCCACAGACAACGGCAAACGCAATACCGCTACAACACTCATTGAATGGCCTCAGGGCGATCTACATTCACCCATACAAATTTGTCCGGATCGAGCCGGGTTTCCTGGTCAAGGCGATAAGCCACCAGTTTGCCGTACAACACCGCGCTGTAATCCAGGCACGCCAGGTTCGGACGGATCGGCGCGGGCCGGCCGCTGCGCCAGTAGTGCCCGACAAACAACAGCGGTTCATCAATGCCGTAACGTAACAGGGCACTTTTTTCAGTGGAGGACAGCGGCTGCTGTGCCACCCGTTCAGGCAGCGCGTCCGGCTGGAAAACGATATCGCCGTAGGTCTTGGGGTCGTCTTCCCAGAACTTGGTGCGAAAGAATGCCCGCGTCAGGCCGTCGCCACCGGTCAGGGTCATGCCCCCCGGCAGGCGCATGTCAGTGCCACGCAACAGGCGGTTGAAGCTCAGGCTGGCAAAGCTGTCCGACACCGCCGCGGCCTGCAAGAAGGCCTCGTCAATGCAGCCGTCGGGGTATTGCGCACGCAGGGTGGCGATCACTTCGCTGTCCCAGCAGGCATGTACCACCCGGAAGCGCCCGGCATCGACAAACAGCGGCATGTCGTAAAACCACTGCACAAACTCGCGCCATTCAGCGGGATACTTGTCGAACTGTTCGAGGGTTTCGTGGATCAGCCGGGCATGGCGCGGCGTGTGCTCGCGCACAAACTGCTTGCCACTTCCGGCTGGCGCGGGTGTGCACCAGCCCAGCGCGTTGAATTCATGGTTACCCATCAGGCACAGGGCCTGACCGCTGCGTACCATGTCGTAGACAATATGCAGCGACTCGCGAATGCGCGGGCCGCGATCAATAATGTCACCCAGAAACACCGCCATCCGTTGCGGGTGTCGCCAGATACCGGCGAGTTTTCGATAGCCCAGACGCTCCAGCAGGTGCTCAAGGGTATGAGCACAGCCATGCACGTCACCGATCAGATCGTAACTGCGCGCTGGATCGAGCATCAGTCAGCCCTGCCGCCCAGTCGGCTACCCCAGCCAAGCTTGGTCCGACACACTTCGTAGTAGTTGTGGTCCAAAGGATGAATCAGGCGCAGTTTTTGCGCTTTTTTGCTGACGTTGATGGTGTCGCCCGGCGCACAGGTGAAGTGGTTCTGACCATCACACGAAACCTGCGGGTAGATCTGCATGTCCTTGGCCACCACTATTTTCAACTCACTGTTGCCATCGACCACGATCGGGCGGCTGCTCAGGGTATGCGGGTACATGGGCACAATCACGATCGCGTCGAGCTTGGGGTGCATGATCGGGCCGCCCGCTGACATGGCATAGGCCGTTGAGCCCGTGGGCGTGGCCACGATCAGGCCGTCGGCCTTCTGGCTGCAGACGAACTGGCCATCGATATGCAGTTCGAACTCGATCATACGCGTGGACTTGCCCGGGTGCAGCACCACATCATTGAGGGCATCGCCCTGGCCGATGGCTTCGCCGTGACGGCGCACTTCGGCCTGCAGCAGAAAACGGTTTTCAACCAGGTAGTGGCCGTCAAGCACCTCAGCAACTTTGACTTCCAGTTCATCGGGACGGATATCGGTCAGAAAGCCCAGACTGCCACGGTTGATACCCAGCACCGGTACATTGTGCCGGGCCAGCGCGCGGGCGGCGCCCAGCAAACTGCCATCGCCGCCGACCACAATCACCATGTCGCAGACTTCGCCAAGCATTTTGCGTGACGAAGTTTGCAGGCCGTGACCGGGCAACACCTCGGCGATCGTGTCTTCAAGGATCACGTGCATATGCCGCTCGAGCAGGAATTTTTTCAGTCGGCGAACCGTATCGAGCACTTGCGAGCTGCCCAGACGACCTATGATGCCGATATTACGAAATTGCTCCATGGGGCTCCTGCGGGATTCTATGCGTGCGAAAATAACGATTATGGGCGAAAGACGACGATAGACAAAACCCTTTCAGCCCCGTGAACGGCTATGCTCGCACAATGACCCTCTTCCCCGACTTGCTCAACCTGCCCCATCAATTGCGCCACCCCGAGGTGCGCGATCTGGCGTGGGTGATCCTCGCACCACCGATGCTGACCCATACCCCCTGGCCCCAACGCCATCCATTGGCAGGCAGCGACTGGGTCCAGGCGCCGGAGCAGCTGGAGCACTGGCTGCGCGAGCTGGACCGCAACTGCCAACCACTCCTGCACTGGCTCGAACTGGCCACCACCCGACGCCTGGGGCGCTATTACGAGCGCTTGTGGCAGTTTGCAGTGCAGCATGCCCCGGGCGTCGAGCTGATTGCCGCGAACCTGCCGATCCGCCTGGGCGGGCATACCCTGGGTGAGCTCGATTTAGTGCTGCGAGACCGCGACGGCGTGCATCATCTGGAACTGGCGATCAAACTCTACCTCGGCCCCCAGGACGGTGATGGCGCAGACCCTGCGCAATGGCTAGGCCCCGGCAGCAATGACCGCCTGGACCGCAAGCTCAAGCATTTCTGCCAGCACCAGCTACCCATGTCCAGCCGCCCGGAAAGCCGTGAAGTGCTGGCCGGGCTGGATGTGCAGGCGTTCAGCGCCCATTTGTGGCTTGGCGGCTACCTGCTGTATCCGTGGCCAGGGCAGGCCCGACCACCAACCGGTGCCAACCCGCAACACCTGCGCGGGCGCTGGTTGCATCAGCGCGACTGGCCGGCGTTTATCCGCCAGAGCGCCACCGGTTGCTGGCAACCCCTGCCCCGGCATGCCTGGCTGGCTCCGGCGCGCTATGGTCCTGAGGGGATATGGGCGGCACAACAGCTGGATATCTGGCTGGCAGAACTGCACCCGCAAGCACCGGCGCAGCTGCTGGTTCGCCTGACTGAAAACGATGAGGGCGACTGGGAAGAGGCTGAACGCCTGTTTCTGGTTTCCGATCTTTGGCCTAATGTGCCGGGAAGCCCTGAAAACTGACACATCTCAAGTGCAAGATTGCTCAAGCCACTTAGAGTAAAGGAACTCCGTCAACAAGAACGGGGACTTTAGACCTGAACCGTGAGGAACCACCATGACCTGGAAAAGCACCGCCCATCACTACAGCCGGATGTCCATCGCCCTGCACTGGCTGATGGTGCTGCTGTTTATATTGATCTACGCCTCGATCGAGTTTCGCGGGATCTTCCCCAAGGACAGCGACGGGCGCAACCTGATGAAGGATGCGCACTTCATGCTCGGGTTGACGGTGTTTGCACTGGTCTGGCTAAGGCTGTTGGCCCGAACCCTGGGCGTTGCGCCGAAAATCACCCCGACACCACCCGCCTGGCAGACCGCTCTGGCCACTTTGATGCACTGGGCGTTGTACCTGTTCATGATCGCCATGCCGGTGCTGGGTTACCTGGTGCTGAGCTACAACGACAAGCCGGTGTACTTTTATGGTTTCGATATCCTGCCCCTGACCGCCAAGGACCCGGACTTCGCCAAGCAGATCAAGAGCTGGCATGAACTGGGCGGTACCATCGGTTACTGGCTGATCGGCCTGCATGCCGTGGCCGGTCTGGGGCATCACTACTTGATCAAGGACAACACTTTGCTGCGCATGTTGCCCGGGCGTTCTTAAAGCCCCAGGTCAAACCCCCGGCGGCCTTGCAGGCCGCCGGTGTGAACAAACACCACACGCATTCCCCGTGTAATAACCCCCTTTTCAACCGCCTGGGCCAGTGCCATCAAAGCCTTGGCCGTGTAAAGCGGCTCCAGTGGCATGCCACTGGCCACTTCATTGGCCCGCATAAACGCCAGCAAGGCGTCGTCCACCTTGGCAAAACCGCCACGACTGGCATCGACCAGCTCAAAATTTCGCTCCTGCAGCCCGCCAGCCTGCAAAATGGCCTCAACCTGCGGGGCCACGCCGTGGTCCTCGGGAACCGCCAGCGCGCCATATACCCGACGCCTACCCTCCTCGCCCAGCACCAGCCCGGCCAGGGTGGTGCCGGTCCCCGCGGCCAGCCACCAAGCGTCGTAATCTTGCCAACCTATAGTCGCCAATTGCTCGCGCACCCTGCTTACCAACGGCATGCAACCCAGGGCCCCCGCCAGCCCGCCGCCACCCTCGGGCACCTGATGCAGGTTCGGGTACAGGGCCTGCCACGGTTGCCAAAAGTCCGGCTCATGCCGCGCCCGATACCCGGCAAATCCCAGCCAGTGCAGTTGCATGCCAAAGCGCTCAAGGTCGAGCGTGGTGGGGGTTTGTTGAGGGTGACCGCGCAACAGCCCCACGGTGGCAAAGCCAAAACGCTTGCCGGCAGCTGCCAGGGCATGCAAATGATTGGAATGGGCGCCGCCCAGGCTGATCAGCCCGTCAGCCCCTGCTGCCCGTGCCCTGCGTAAATGGTCAGTGAGCTTGAACCACTTGTTGCCGCTGATCAGCGGGTCGATAAGGTCCAGCCGCAATACGGCTGCTTCGATCCCGGCCTGCTGCAGCCACTCTACGTTTAAAGGCTGCAAAGGTGCATGAGGGTACCAGTCGATCAGAGACAGCATTAAGGGTCGATTTCCTCTAAAAACAGGGATTTTACTTCATTGCCCCGTATTCAACATGCTTTTTGATACAGGCCGCTTACATATCAAGCCTGGCTAACTTTACCTACAACTTACGACTACAACATTAAAATGCCTACTAAATCACAAGAAAAAAACTCTATTTCCCAAGACCAAGCTCATGCAATCTGAGGGAGCTGGCAGACTACGCCGGTATCTTTCCCTACAAACAACTATGAAAAGACCGAAAGATATGAACATCAACTGTATTAGCGCAATGTTACTTGGCAGCCTATGTTCCTTGAGTGCATTCACCCCTGCTCTAGCGCAGGAGCAAACACTGTGGTGGAGAAGTCACGAGTCAAAGCCCGGATTCGTCGAAGCCCTGGCAGAATTCAACCTTTCACCACAATTATTGAACAGCGATCCCGACAAGGCCCTCACAGACAGCAATGATCCTCTGACACCCCTCTACTGGATCCGCAAAACACTAGAGCAATATACTGGCGACACCTCAGGAAATTACAAAGTACCTGTAACCGAAGGTCATACTAATGGACGAAACAGGACAAGCATGCATGGCAGGCATGGTTTTTTTACTACCCCTGTATTTTTGAGCACCTCACAGTCTGT
Source organism: Pseudomonas sp. FSL R10-0056 (assembly GCF_009600105.1). NCBI lineage: Bacteria > Pseudomonadati > Pseudomonadota > Gammaproteobacteria > Pseudomonadales > Pseudomonadaceae > Pseudomonas > Pseudomonas sp. FSL R10-0056. Next base: position 63,208 of record NZ_WIWL01000100.1, on the reverse strand, counting down.
AGAAATCACAAGAGCCCCATCCGACAGCAATATATCTTGCAGTGCCTGGACCATCCCAGACTTCAATGTGCCTTCAAGTTTACATGATGAGCTCAGGCTCCCTGCTGCCCCGACCGAGTACACGGTCACTTACACAGCCTCCAGAAATGGGACTCTGCTGCTTTCGTGCCAAGACCCGACACGCGACATGCAGAACGCCGGAAAAATGATTCCCCTACACGTCAACAAGGGCAATGCACAACATGTACCGATGTTTATTTTTGGCATAACAACAAAAGAAGAATGGAAAACAACCCTCAGCCAACAGCCCAATCCATCAGGAGAGGTGCTGTTATTCGACGGGCGGACCCGCTTCTACATGCCAGCTAAAGTCGCTAACCGCAACAAGAACATTGACATTATGCGGTTAATGCGCGAGCACCTGCTCATGACACTGGTAAACGACCGGCTCAATGGATTTGACAGTCAGTCGATAGCGGCCCCGCTCGACTTGCCCACGCCAGGCTTGATCAATGCTTCTTATGCTGCATGTTGCAGTGCATCAGGTGGCCAGGGACTCATCAAGATCAACTTTGGCGGAGCTGCCGTTCCCACCTCATGGGGTTACTGGCATGAATACGGCCACATGAATCAGGTCGGATGGACGTGGGGGGGGCTCTCGGAAGTTACGGTCAACCTTTACTCAGTCGCCGCTTGCCGTCGCCTTCAAGGGTCGTATCAATTGAAGGACTGTCATCCGGGCGCTGCCTACTCGGACAAAACCTGGGATCGGGAATCCGTGGGCAACTATTTAAAATCAGGCAAGGCTTATAACTTTGACGGCGCAATTGAAGGAGGAGACTTTAATCGCTCGGTCATGTTCAACCAATTGGCGGCCTCCTATGAGAACCTTTACCCCCAACTTGGAAAAGCTTTTCGTAAAGAGTTCAACTATGCAGACAACGCGACTGCTTTCAATACCAACGCCAAGAAAAAAGATTGGTTCGTTGTCAATGCCAGTCGTTTTTCCGGCCGTGACCTAAGAAGCTTTTTCGACAAATGGGGGGTGGCTTACTCAGCCGAAGCCAGCAAGACCATCGCAAACATGGAACTGGCACAACCTTTACAACCTGTAGGAGCTGACACCCGCAATAACTGGGCTATCGCGGCAAACAGTGCAAGTTCAACACATGGCCAGATGCAGGATGGTAGTGCAAAAAATATTGCATACGTCGCATACAACATCAATGAAGGCCCTGTGGACTTGACATGGGCAGACTCCAACTACACGAAACTGATCGTGCCTGCCTGGGATCAATCAAATAAAATCAGTTACCTCACTTTCCGGGGCACACGCAGCAACGGGGGCTGTGCAAAACGCTCTTTAAACTCCGCGACTGGCTGTGCTCAACCGGGTTACAGCTATTGGAACATCGAATACCACCCTCAAGACAATCCTGGGCTTAAAGGCAACCTAAGAGGCCGTATTCAACTCGCTGCAAGGGATTGGAAGTTACCTGCCTGGGGTGCCCAACTGGATATCCCGTTTACAGTGGCTGATACATTTCAATAAATGTATTAACAGTCTGCGGGCACGTGTATCCCCGCCAGCTTAAGCGTGGCTTGGCTGTAGTCCTTTTCGCTCGAAGGGAGGAGAGGACTACACGCTTTCTTGGTCGGAGTCCAAAGCCACTCAGCAGGCCCACTGCCCGTCGGCTTTCATCCACATTTCGGCCAATAAACTGACTCAAGCACAGGCTTCTTGGTAAGGTGTGCGCCGAATTTCGTAGCCAGCTAACGACCTGCTGGCTGCTGCTATCTGTTTTCTGACGCGAGACACCCCGGATATGCCTGAGCCGATCCCTCTTAAAGATCACGATTCCGAAAAACGGCTGGTCAATAAAAGACTGATCGCCTGTGCGGCGCTGGTGCTGGCTATCAGCTGCGCCCTGATCGGTCGCATGTATTTTCTGCAAGTCACCGAGTTCGACTACAACTCCACGGTCTCCGAGAACAACCGGGTGCACGTGTTGCCCATCCCCCCGGAGCGCGGTTTTATCTATGACCGCAACGGCGTGCTGCTGGCCGATAACCAGCCCAGCTTCAATATGACCATCACCCGCGAGCGGGCTGGCGATACCGCCAAGGTGCTGGATTCAGTGATCAGCATCCTGCACTTGCCCGAAGAAGATCGCGCCGTATTTGCCAAGGCGATGAAACAGGCGCGCCACCCGTTTGACCCTTCAACCCTGCTGTACGAGCTGACGGAAGATCAGATCGCCCTGCTGGCCGTCAACCAGTTCCGCCTGCCGGGTATCGATGTCGAGGCGCAATTTGTACGCCACTATCCGCAGGGCGATCACTTTGCCCACTCAGTCGGTTATGTCGGGCGCATCAACGAGAAAGAAGCCAAGCAGCTGAATGCCACTCAATACCGTGGCACCCAATCGATCGGCAAAACCGGCATCGAACGCTTCTATGAGAACGAACTGCACGGCCAGGTCGGTTTTGAAGAAGTCGAAACCAATGCACAGGGCCGGGTCATGCGCGTGCTGCGCCACACCGATGCGGTGGCGGGCAAGAACATCGTGCTGAGCCTGGATATCAAATTGCAGGAAGCCGCCGAGGATGCCCTGGGCGACCGCCGTGGCTCGATCATTGCCCTGGACCCGAAAACCGGCGAGGTGCTGGCGATGGTCAGCAAACCGAGTTTCGACCCCAACCTGTTCGTGACCGGTATCAGCTCCAGGGACTACTCGGGCTTGCGCGATTCCATCGACAAACCGCTGTTCAACCGGGCCCTGCGCGGGCTGTATGCACCGGGATCGACCATCAAGCCCGAAGTGGCGATTGCAGGGCTGGACAGCGGCGTAATTTCCGCCTCGACCCGGGTGTTTGACCCCGGCTATTTCCAGTTGCCCAATGTCGACCACAAATACCGCAACTGGAACCACAGTGGTGACGGCTGGGTGGATTTGAACGCGGCGATCATGCGCTCCAACGACACCTACTTTTACGACCTGGCATCCAAGCTGGGCATTGACCGCATGCACGATTACATGGCCGAATTCGGGCTGGGGCAAAAAGTCTCGCTGGACATGTTTGAAGAGTCATCTGGCCTGATGCCGTCCCGCGAGTGGAAGCGCAGCACCCGCCGTCAAGCATGGTTCCCTGGCGAAACAGTGATCCTGGGCATCGGCCAGGGTTATATGCAGGTTACCCCGCTGCAACTGGCCCAGGCCACCGCGCTGATTGCCAACAAGGGCGTATGGAACCGTCCGCACCTGGCCAGGACCGTGGACGGTACGCCGCCGGTGGATGAACACCCGATCCCCAATCTGGTGCTGCGTGATCCGCGGGACTGGGATCAGGTCAATCACGCCATGCAGTTGGTGATGCACGACCCGCGCGGTATTGCCCGGGCAGCAGCCCAGGGCGTGCAATACCGGATTGCCGGCAAAAGCGGTACGGCGCAGGTGGTGGCAATCAAGCAGGGCGAGCGTTACAACCGCCTCAAGACCGCCGAGCGCAATCGGGACAACGCCCTGTTTGTTGGCTTTGCCCCGGCGGAAGATCCGCAAATCGTGATTTCGGTGATGATCGAGAACGGCGAAGCCGGTGGCCGGGTGGCCGGCCCGGTGGTGCGCAAGGTGATGGATGCCTGGTTGCTGGACAACCAGGGCCTGCTCAAGCCGCAGTACGCCAGCCCGCAGGTCAAGGGCCATGCCACGCCGCATGTGTGAAAGCCGCACCCTCGCCCTCAGGGTGAGGGTGGCCATGGCGATTTGACTCAAGCTCCCGAGTCACCCACTCTTGCACCCCATATGCATGCCTGTTTCTGGATATTGGATGACCCAGCCCCGCCGTTACCTCGTAATCAGCCTTGTGTCAGCACTTGTTGCCGGCGGCCTCTGGTATTCGATGCGCCCTGATCCTGCCGCCCCTACTCCTTCGGTAAACCAGCGCTACTCCATCGCACTGGATATGGCCCATAACGGCAAACCCGGTGCCGCCCGCGTGCTTTACCAGCAACTGGCTCGCACCGACTTGACCGATACCCGCCGCGCGGGCCTGCATGCCGAACTGCCCAACTACCCGAGCCCGCAAGCGCTCAAGCTGGCCGACGCCGATTTGCATAACCCTTCACCCCTGGTACGCAAAGCCGCGATCCAGAGCATAGTCGGGCTGGTGCCCAACGCCCAGCGCACGCTATTGCTGGGACCATTGCTCGATGACAGTGAACAGAGTGTGCGTTTTGCGGCTGCCAATGCCCTGCTTGGTCTGTCGCCAGATGAACAGGGGCTGTACTTCGGCCCCTTGCAGCAAGTGGTCGACGAGTTCGAACGCGACCTCAAGACCCGCCCCGATGATCCGCAGGCTCAAGGCCAACTTGCCCGGCTGTACCTGCATGAAGGCCAGCTGGACGACGCCCAGGCTGCACTGGAACAAGTCACCCGCCTGGACCCCGACAACCTCAAGGCCGTCGTCGCGCAAATCGAACTGCTGGACAAGCGCGGTAAAGCCGACCAGGCCCGGCAATTGCTGGCCAGACAACTTCAAGCCCATCCTGACTCAGCCTATCTGCAGCATGCCCTGGGCATCTGGCTGCTCAATCACGGCCAGACCGAGTACGCCCTGCTTGGCCTGGCCAGGGCCGTTGAGCTGGAGCCCGACAACAGTGATTACCGTTACAAACTGGCCACAGCCCTGCACGACCTCGACCAACTGGAAGCCGCGCAACGTCAGCTCGAAGAGCTGCTGCAACGCCAGCCTGCCAATCGCAAGGCACGCGTATTGTTGATTCGCTACTGGAAGGAGGCCGGGCAATTGCAGAATGTGCAGGTGCTGCTCGCGCAACTGGAGCAGCAAAACCCGGATGACCCGGCGTTGCAGCAGGGCTTGTGAAGCACTGAACCTGCAGTGGCGGGCTTGCTCGCAATGCAGGCAAGCCGGCCTGTCTGAGGGGCGCGGGTGATGCCATCGCGAGCAAGCCCGCTCCCACAGGTTTCGGCATGAATCAGATGCTCAGGCCAGCAGCTTCTGGATCTGCGCCTGCAAGGTGTCGAGGTCGAACGGCTTGGCCAGGATCGGCGCCGTCAGGGTAATGGGGCTGCCCGTGTCGCGGATCTCGGCCGGGTAACCGCTGATAAAAATGACTTTCAGGTCCGGGCGCAGCTTGAGCGCAGGCTCGGCGATCTGTACCCCGGAAATCCCCCCCGGCAAACGGAAGTCGGTAACCATAAGGTCCAGATGCGGCTTGCTCGCCAGGATCTCGAACGCCTGTTCGCCGTTTTCGGCCTGCAAGACCCTGTAGCCCTCGCCCGACAGATAGGCGCTCAGGACCATCAGGATTGAAGGATCGTCTTCGACAATCAAAACAACATCTTGCGCATCTTCACTCATAGGAAACCTTAATTCATGCCATCGCTGCCAGTATGACCCCAGGCGCGGTCATAGGTTGCGCCCAATTTATGTCTTTTGTACCAACGGCAGGCAAACCCTGAATAATGCCCCCTCACCCAACGTACTCTGCACGCTGATGGTGCCGCTGTGCGCAGCCACAATCTGCTCCGAGATAAACAGCCCCAGGCCTAGACCTGCAGTGACATGGCTGGCTGAAACCCGTTCGAATTGCTGAAAAACCCGCTGCTGGTTTGCTTCGCTGATGCCGATGCCCTGATCGCGCACATCGACCACGGCTTGATCGTCGTCAATGTAAACAGATACCTCAATGGGCTTTTTCGCACCATAACGTAGGGCATTAGTCAGCAGGTTGCTGATTACCTGCTCGATCCGGAACTCATCCCACTGCCCCACCACCGGCTGCACCGCCGTGAAGTTGACACTTGATTGCGCTGCGCTGATCTGTGCGGAGAAGCTCTCCAGCAACTGTGCAACGACCTGGGCCAAATCAACCGGCGCAGGGCGGATAGACAGCTTGCCGGTGCGAATACGCGACACATCGAGCATGTCTTCAATCAAGCGAATCAGGCTCTGGATCTGGCGTTCGTCACGCTCGACCATGGCCTGCATTTTGTCCAGGGTAAATGCCGCGGCGTTGTCGCGGGCCAGGTGCATCTTGCGCAGCTGGGTCTCGAGAATCAGCCCGTTGAGCGGCGTTCGCACCTCATGGGAGACGATCGACATAAAGTCATCACGCATTCGCACAGCATGCTCCAGCTCCACCTGGGTCAACTGGAGCTGCGCCAGCAGGGTCTCCTGCTCGCGGCGGCTCTGCTCCAGTGCTTCGACCTGCTGCTTCATGGCCTTGCTCTGACGATACAGCTCAACGAACACGCTGACCTTGCTTTTGACCGCATGGATATCCAGCGGCTTGTGCAAAAAGTCCACCGCACCGCTTTCGTAGCCCTTGAAGGCATAGTTCATCTCACGGCCGGCGGCACTGACAAACACGATGGGGATGTTTTTGGTCTTGGCCGTACCACGCATCATCTCGGCCAGTTCAAAACCGTTCATCCCGGGCATTTGCACATCCAGAATGGCCATTGCGAACTCGTTCTGCAACAGCAGCGACAACGCCTCGTCGGCAGACAGGGCCTTGTAGACGAGGCGATCCTCACGCTTGATCAGCGCTTCAAGGGCCAGCAGGTTTTCCGGCAGATCATCGACGATCAGCAGTTTGGCTTGAATATCATTTAGCAGCATTGGATATGTTCCAGCTCGACAAGCAGACGGCCAATGCCGCGCAAGGGAAGGATGCAGTCCGGTTGAAAAAGCTCCAGGGCTGCGCGGGGCATGGTCGATACATGGGCTTCGTCCGGGTCCTGGATAATGGTCAGGCCGCCCGCCTGCTTGATCTGGCTCAGCCCCAGCGCACCATCGCGATTGGCACCTGTGAGCAATATCGCGGCCAGGCGTTGTTGATACACGTCGGCCGCAGACTCAAAAAGGTAATCAATCGCAGGTCGCGAAAAATGCACCCTCTCCTCCTGGCTCAGGGAAAAACTCTGATCCTGCTCCACCGAGACATGGTAGCCGGGCGCGGCAAAATACAAGGTACCCGGCTCGATCGGCTGCTTGTCCTGAACCTCCCGCACCGGCAGGGCCACGCGCTTGGCAAACACTTCTGCCAGCTGGCTGCGGCGCTCGTCGGGCAAGTGCAACACCACGATGATCGGCAGACAATAGCCAGGTCGCAAATCGCCCAGCAGGGCCAGCAAGGCTTCGACCCCGCCCGCCGAGGCACCGATCACCACGGCTTCTACTGGTCTGTGTGCAGCCATCAGGCTGTGCCGGGCTGTCATAGCTTGCGGTAGATCCGTTCTTGCTTGAGCACCGGGGTGAACTGTTTGCTGTAGTTCGAAAAATCCAGGGTTTCCTTGCTGCCCAGCATCAGAAAGCCACGGTGGCAGAGCGATTCATGAAACAGGCCAAAGGCTCTGTTTTGTAAATCTTTATTGAAGTAAATCAATACGTTACGGCATGAAATTAAATTGGTTTCTGAAAACACGCTGTCCGTTGCCAGACTGTGGTCGGCAAAGGTCACGTTCTCACGCAGCGTCTTGTCAAAAATCGCGTAGTCGTAGGCGGCGGTGTAGTAATCGGCAAACGAGCGCTGACCACCGGCCTTCTGGTAGTTGTGGGTATAGGCGCGAATATTCTCCAGGGAAAAAATCCCCTGCTTGGCTTTTTCCAGAGACCGCGGGTTGATATCAGTGGCGTAAATGATAGTGCGCTCCAGCAAGCCTTCTTCGCGCAACAGGATGGCCATGGAGTAAACCTCCTCACCGGTGCTGCACCCCGCAATCCAGATTTTCAGCGACGGGTAGGTCTTGAGGATGGGCACCACCTCCTGGCGAATGGCCAGGAAGTGTTCCGGATCGCGAAACATCTCGCTCACTGGAATGGTCAGGAACTGCAATAACTGCATAAAGGCCGTAGGGTCATGCAGGATGCGCTCCTGCAAGGCCGAAATGGTCTGGCAATCGAACTGACGCAATGCATGATTGACCCGGCGCTTGATCGAAGCGCCGGAGTAATCGCGAAAGTCGTAACTGTATTTGAGATAGATCGCTTCAATCAGCAACCGTAACTCGATATCGGTGTTTCGTTGCACTTAGAGTCGTTCCATTTTCGGTAGCCAGACCCGGATCAACGAAAACAGTCGATCCAGATCGATAGGTTTGGCCAGGTAATCATTGGCGCCTGCCTGCAGGCAACGCTCCTGATCGTCCTTCATCGCCTTGGCCGTCACCGCAATGATTGGCAGCTTGCGCCAGCGCGGGTTCTTGCGAATTTCGACGGTGGCCTCGTAGCCATCCATTTCCGGCATCATCACGTCCATCAACACCAGGTCGATGTCTTCAACTTCATCCAGGCGTTCGATGGCTTCGCGGCCATTACGGCCGATCACCACAATGGCGCCTTTTTGTTCCAGTGCGCTGGTCAGGGCAAAGATATTGCGGACATCGTCATCCACCAACAGAATCTTGCGCCCTTCGAACACCTTGTCGCGGCTGCGGGCGGTCTTGAGCATTGTTTGCCGCTCATGGGACAACTGAGATTCAACTTTGTGCAGAAATAATGTCACTTCATCGAGCAAGCGCTCCGGTGAGCGGGCGCCCTTGATGATGATCGAGCGCGAATACTTGCGCAGTTCAGCCTCTTCATCGCGGGTCAGGTTACGCCCCGTATAAACAATAACCGGCGGGAACGAGCAGATTTCCTCGGTGGACATGCGCTTGAGCAAGTCGTTGCCGAGCATGTCCGGCAGTTTGAGGTCGATGATCATGCAGTCGTAGATCGTGTCGCGCAGCAGGTTCAGTGCCTCCTGGGCAAAACCTACGGCGGTGATTTCAATGTCATCGTCGCCGATCAGGCGGGCAATGCTGTCACGCTGCAGGTCGTCGTCCTCTACCAGCAGCACGCGCTTGACCTTCTGGGTCAGCTTGGCTTCCAGGCGGGCGAAGACGTTTTTCAGCTCTTCACGGGTGGTCGGCTTGACCGCGTAGCCCACTGCGCCCATATGCATCGCGGCCTCGACCCGATCCTCGACGGAAATCACATGCACCGGTATATGCCGGGTCGGCGCAAGGGCCTTGAGGCGCTGCAACACGGTGAGCCCCGAGTGGTCCGGCAGGCGCATGTCCAGCAGGATGGCATCGGGAATAAACTGTGCGGCCAGGCTGAAACCTTCGTCGGCACCGTGGGCGACCAGGCAACGATAGCCAAGTTCATGTGCAAGATCGAAGAGGATATGCGCAAAGTTGGGCTCATCTTCAATCACCAGGATGCAACGCGTGGCAAACGGCGCCTGCTCGCGATCATCCATAAAGCGCGCAATCTCTACCGGTGGCACAACGACGGGTAACGGCTGAGACCTGAGGGCCGCGGGTGCTGGCCGTGGCGCGGCAGTGGCGGACAGTTGCGCCAACTCCTCGGCCGACTCCACATATTGCTCCGGCAGCACCAGGGTAAAGGTGCTGCCCTGCCCCGGCTCGCTGCTGACCGTGATCGAACCACCGAGCAAGGTCGCCAGGTCGCGGGAAATCGACAGGCCCAGGCCAGTTCCGCCGTAGCGGCGGTTGCTGGTGCCATCAGCCTGGCGGAAGGCTTCGAAAATGCTTTCCTGCTGATCCGCGGCGATGCCTATGCCCGAATCGGTCACAGCAAAGGCCACTCCTTCTCCCGGCTCACGGGACACGACCAGGCTGACCTGGCCTTTCTCGGTGAATTTGACCGCATTGGACAGCAGGTTTTTCAGGATTTGCTCCAGACGCTGACTGTCGGTGTAGATCATCGGCGGCGTGCCGGGTTGAACTTGCACGTCAAAGCCCAGGAATTTTTCACCTGCCAGCGGCTGAAACATCCCGCGCAAGCCTTCAACCACACGCCCGACGCTGGTGTTCTCGGGGCGCACTTCAAGCTTGCCGGCTTCGACCTTGGAAATATCCAGAATGTCGTTGATCAGGTTGAGCAGGTCATTGCCCGCCGAGTAAATCGACTCGGCAAACTTCACCTGCTCTGCGCTAAGGTTTTGCTGCGGGTTCTCGGACAGCAGCTTGGCCAGAATCAGCGAGCTGTTCAACGGCGTGCGCAGCTCATGGGACATGTTGGCGAGGAACTCCGACTTGTACTTGCTGGAGCGCTGCAACTCATCCGCGCGGTCTTCAAGCTGGATCTGGACCCGGTTCAGCTCGGTGTTCTTGCGATCCATCGCGTCACGCTGGCCAGCCAGCTCTTCGTTGGTCTGCTCAAGTTCGGCCTGCTGGGTTTCGAGGCTGGTTTGCGACTCTTTGAGGATGCGCGACTGCTCTTCGAGTTCTTCGTTGGCGGTTTTCAATTCTTCCTGCTGGACTTGCAGCTCCTCGTTGAGCTGCTGGGTTTCGGCCAGCACTTCCTGCAGGCGCTGACGATAGCGGGCAGCTTCGATCGAAGTGCCGATATTGTCGGCAATCAGTTCGAACAGCTCGATATCGCGCGCGCTCAGCGGGCGCAGAAACCCCAGCTCAATCACCCCGTTGACCCGGTCATCATCACTGGTCGGTACCACCAGCACACTGTGCGGGCTGCCCTGGCCCAGCCCGGAGGTTACTTTGAGGCTGTAGTCGGCAGGCACATTGTCCAGACGAATCAGCTTGTCCTGCTGCGCGGCCTGCCCGACGATGCCTTCGTCGTTGTGAATCAGCTGGTCCTGTACCTCTTGCTCACGGGAAAAACCGTAGCTGGCCACACGCTTCAGGCCGCCATGATCTTCACGCACGTAAACCGCCGCCACCACCGACCCCAGATACTGGGCGCAGAATTGCAGGATATTGCGCCCCAGCATATTCAGGGTCAGACGCCCCAGCACCTGTTCGGCCAGTTCAGTCTGACCGTTGCGTAACCACGCCTGCTGCTCCAGGCGCTGCGCAGTCTTGATCTGCGACTCGAAGACATTGTTGTAACTATTTGAAAGCTCTATTAAATCTCGACGCCCTACATAGGCCAGAAAGCCGCTCAAGCCCAGTACAAAACACAGGTACAGGGCGATACAGATAATCGTGGTACGGCTGACGTCTTCACTGCGCGCCATGCGCAGTTGCTGCTCCATTTGAATAAAATCGTCATATTCCTTACGGATTTCATCACTCAGGCGCTTGCCGCGTCCGGCCTGCACTGCCGAACGGTAGTCACCGTCCTGGCGGCGCAGGTCGACCATCGACTGTGCGTAGACATTCCACTCATCCTGCAACGCTTCAAGACGCTTGAGGCGGTCAATCTGCTGGGGGTTATCGCTGACCAGCTCCTGCAAACCTTTTAATTGCACATTGATTTGCGGCTTGGCGACGGCATAGGGGTCGAGGAAATGCTCATCACCGGTGATGAGAAAACCGCGCATGCCGGTTTCGAGGTCGACCGTCAGGCGCACCGCGTCATTGGCATTGCTGATGACCCGATCACTGTGCTCGACCCACCTGATCACCGACAGCAAATAGCTGACCATAACCACAAACAATGCAGCACTGAGCACACCGACGGCCAAAGGCAAACCGACGTTGCGACTCAGGAGCTTGCGAAAGCTTCGCTCGTCGATTGATGCAGGTGCGTTCATTTTCAGGCCCGTGACAGTCATAAAAAACTGGAGTTTGCCGGATTATCGAGCAATAGTTCTAATTTCTTACCTTTAAATACGTTTTTACACACATAGGGAGGCAGGTGAAGGCTATGCTTACTCGCTGTGGCAACTGCGCTTAAATTTTTATCGAGATCATGATTATGTCCGCAACACCCTCCACCATCCTTGTGGTCGAAGACGACGCCATTGTTCGCATGCTGATCGTTGATGTACTGCAAGAACTGGAGTTCAGCGTGCTTGAAGCCGATGGCAGCGAGCGCGCTCTGGAACTGCTTGAGGACACAGCCCGCAACATTGACCTGCTGATGACCGACGTTGGCCTGCCGGGAATGGACGGCCGCACACTGGCTGCCAAGGCCCGCGAACTGCGCCAGACATTGCCAGTGCTGTTTGCCAGCGGCTACGCCGAGACCCTGGAGATTGCAGAAGGCATGGCGGTGATCGGCAAGCCTTTCTCCATTGACCAACTGCGCGCAAAAGTCAAAAGCATGCTGATCAATGCATGAGAAGTCTGTGGGAGCGGGCTTGCTCGCGATCGCGTCACTGCGGTGCCCCTGAAAGACCGCGTTACCCGCATCGCAGGCAAGCCACACACATGAAAATCAAAAGCCAGGCATACCTCTGCAATTGACGGCCCAACAGGGCTGTGGTTTCCTACACATCTTGTATCAGGTGCCCTTCACAGGGTGAAACGGGAAACCGGTGCGTCAGGCTTTTGCCCTGACAAGTCCGGCGCTGCCCCCGCAACGGTAAGCGAGAGAAACATCACGTCCACTGTGCCACTGGCATGGGAAGGAGATGTTTGCAGGTTCAGCCCATGAGCCCCTCGCAAGCCCGGAGACCGGCCTGATTATTTCGAATAACAAACCCGCGGTGGGCGGGCGCTGTTAAACCCTGCGAGCTTCGTTCGCGGGGTTTTCTTGCGCTTTGCTGCCCGTCGTCCGACCCGAGGCAAGCGCCATGTCCATCAGCACCAGCCGTACCCACTCCGCTGCGAGTAGCACCACCCAAAGCCAACGTATCGTGGCCGCTGTCGGCGCTGCCGTACTGGGCGCTTTGCTCGTTTACTTCGCCGGTTTTTCGCATATCGATGCCGTGCACAACGCAGCTCATGACACCCGTCACAGCTCCGCCTTTCCGTGCCATTGAGACTGCCTGCCATGATCACGCGTATCGCTCGAACGGCAGGCTTTACCGGCCTGCTTTCCGCCCTGCTGCTGACCCTGCTGCAAAGCTTTTGGGTTGCCCCGCTGATTCTGCAGGCCGAAACCTACGAAAAGCCCGCAGCTAGCGAAGTGCACGAACATGCCGACATGGCCATGCCTGCACATGAGCATGACGCCGAGGCCTGGGAGCCGGAAGATGGCTGGCAACGTGTACTGTCGACAACCGGTGGCAACCTCGTGGTCGCCGTCGGTTTTGCCCTGATGCTGGCGGGCCTGTACACCCTGCGCGCACCCGCCCGCACATCCCAGGGCCTGCTCTGGGGCCTGGCCGGCTATGCCGTGTTCTGCCTGGCACCGACCATGGGCTTGCCGCCTGAACTGCCGGGCACTGCCGCGGCGGATCTGTTGCAACGCCAGCTCTGGTGGGTCAGCACTGCAGCCTCGACGGCCGTGGCCATTGCCTTGCTGGTATTTGGCAAGCATTGGGCACTCAAAGTGCTGGGTGTGGCGATTGTGCTGGTGCCGCATCTCTTTGGCGCGCCGCAGCCGCTGGTGCATTCAAGCCTGGCACCTGAGGCACTGGAGTCGCAGTTCAAAATTGCCGCGCAACTGACCAACCTGGCCTTCTGGCTGGCCCTGGGCGTGATCAGCGCCTGGCTGTTCCGGCGCAATCCTGCAGGTCAGTACTCGGCATGACAGCGACCGGCGCAGCGCCAAGCCTGGTGATTGGCCTGGGTTGTCGCCGGGGTTGCAGCGCACAAGCGCTATTGGCGTTGATCGAAGACAGCCTGAGCCAGGCCGGCATTGCACTGAGTGCGATCCGTGCCCTGGCCAGTATTGACCTCAAGCGCCACGAGCCCGGGCTGCTGCAACTGGCAACAGAGCTAAACCTCGAGCTGGAACTGTTCAGTGCCGCGCAAATGGCCGAGTTTTCACCCCGGCTCAGCCATCGCTCGGCTACCGCGTTCGCACAAACCGGTTGCTTTGGCATTGCCGAAAGTGCTGCCCTGGCCCTGGCCACACAGCTGGCCGGGGCACCGGCGGCTTTGTTGATCACACGTAAAAAAACCTCCATGGCGACCTTTGCGTTAGCCTGCGCCCGGTAAAACCCGCGATAATCCCCCTCCTCACTATGAGCGTTGTTCACGAACAGCTCTATCTCGACCTTTTCAAGAGACTGCCATGACCGTTTATTTCATCGGCGCCGGGCCCGGCGATCCAGAGCTGATTACTGTCAAGGGCCAGCGCCTGATTCGCAGCTGCCCGCTGATCATTTATGCAGGTTCACTGGTGCCGCAAGCGGTCCTGACAGGCCACCAGGCCGAGCAAGTGATCAATAGCGCCGAGCTGCACCTTGAACAGATCATCGAGCTGATCAAGGTGGCCGACGCCAAAGGCCAGGATGTGGCCCGCGTACACTCCGGCGACCCGAGCCTGTATGGCGCGATTGGTGAACAGATACGCTGCCTGCGCGAGCTGGGCATCGCTTTTGAAATCATTCCGGGAGTGACGGCCACGGCGGCCTGCGCAGCCATTTTGGGAGCGGAACTGACCCTGCCTGATATTTCCCAGACCGTGATCCTGACCCGCTATGCGGAGAAAACCGTGATGCCCGCCGGCGAAGAACTGGCCAGCCTGGCACAGCACAAGGCAACCATGGCGATTCATCTGGGGGTCAAGAATCTGGACAAAATCGTTGCCGAGCTGATCCCGCACTACGGTAGCGACTGCCCTATTGCCGTGATTCACCGTGCCAGTTGGCCAGATCAGGACTGGGTGCAAGGTACGCTGGCGGATATTGCGGCCAAGGTTCAGGCCAAGGGCTTCCGGCGTACCGCGCTGATTCTGGTGGGCCGGGTGCTGGCCAATGACAGTTTCGCCGAGTCGTCGCTGTACCGGGCGGGGCATGCACACTTGTATCGACCTTGAGTGCGGCCTGAGGGCTTTTAAACAACCATAAAAAAACGGTGCTCACGGGGCACCGTTTTTTCTTCAGCTTCGCAGCGAACGCCCTGTTAGTAGTAGGCGTTTTCTTTCTGCGAGTGGTCGGTCACGTCACGTACGCCTTTGAGCTCCGGCACACGCTCCAGCAAGGTGCGCTCGATGCCTTCACGCAAGGTCACGTCCGCCTGGCCGCAGCCCTGGCAACCGCCACCGAACTTGAGCACCGCGATACCATCTTCAACCACTTCGATCAGGCTGACCTGACCACCGTGGCTGGCCAAACCGGGATTGATCTCGGTTTGCAGGTAGTAGTTGATGCGCTCGTTGATCGGGCTGTCGGCGTTGACCATCGGCACTTTGGCGTTTGGCGCCTTGATGGTCAGCTGACCACCCATACGGTCCGTTGCGTAGTCCACCACGGCATCGTCCAGGAACGGTTCACTGAAAGAATCGATCCAGGCCGTGAAGCTTTTCAGGCCAATGGCGGTGTCTTCAGGTTTGACTTCAGCCGGCTTGCAGTAGGCAATGCAGGTTTCAGCGTACTGAGTACCGGGTTGGGTGATAAAAACGCGGATACCGATACCCGGGGTGTTCTGCTTGGACAGCAGATCAGCCAGGTAATCGTGGGCAGCGTCGGTAATCGTTATGGCGCTCATGGAATCTCCTCGCAGACATGGGACGCAGTTTACGCCAATCGGCGCGCCTGACAAAGTCCTAGTGTTTTTGTCAGGAAAGCTGCGTCCCATTCGTTCAATTTCAACCGTCCCTTTACAGGTTTTCGTAACGGTTCATGTCCAGTACGCCCGCTTCCACCGGGTCGGTTTCATTGATGTACTGGCCTATATCATGAAAGTAATGCCAAAACTGCGGGTGGCTGCGGCGGATGCCCCAACGCTCGACGATGGTGTCGAACGTTGCCTGATCCTTGCATTGCTCCATGGCCTCGACAAAGGCTTCGACCTGATCCGCAGGGATGTTGAACATGAAATTGGGGTAGCTGCTCAGCACTCCCGGGTAGATGGTCAAGGTGTCCAGCCCCGGCTCAAGGCGGTACTCCTCGCCCAGCATAAAGGCCACGTTGGTGTGAGCACGGTTGCGCAACATGCTATACATCTCGCGCTTGCCGTCTGCACCTTCGATACGCAGCATGGTGGCTTCAGGCAATTGATTGATCACGTCCAGCCCGGCAGCAGGCCGCGAGGTCAAACGGCTGAGCGCTTGCTCGGCGTATTTGAATTCCTGCGCAATATTGGGCCGTGAGCAGTATGCACCCGAGCAGCGGTTGATCGGGTCGGGACGCGCATTCAGGGTGCCGGTGCGCTCAATCAGCTTGAGGGCGAAGTCACGCTTGGGGTCGGCCGGGTCGAGCTTCATGCCGGTCGGAGTGTCTGTGTCAATTTTCTGGTAGTCCATCCACATCTTCAGCTTGCCGCTGTTCTGATACCAATCGCTGAGGATCGACGCTCTGGAATCGGCGGGCATCAGGCGCAGGAAGTTGACTTCGGCACCGTTGCGGATCAAGTCAAAGTACAGACGGGTCTGAGCCTGGTGCGAGACATTGCCGAATACGTCGAAGTTGACTGCCAACTGGTAGTAGGTGCGCTCCAGCAACGGGTAGTCGAACAGCCACATGGTTTGCGGAATCTCGCCGATCAGGCCCTTGCTCACACTGGCGCTGTCAAAGTGGCGGAATACCGTGAGCAAGGCGTTGTCGTTGCCCGCCCACAGGGTCGACCAGCTTGGAGGCGGCATATCGGCATAGGCCTTTTGCCGCAGCTTTTCATAGTCGTTACGCTTGTCGCGGTAGTTGTGCCACAGCGAAATAACGCTGCCAACGTCGTCGATCTGCCCGGGCATTGCCAGCAAGGGCGTTGCCAGGCCGCGATACACCGCGTCGGTGACATAACGGTCGCGGGCAGGCTCCTGAAACACGGTCCAGAAGTTGTCGCGGATTACATCGGTGGCAATTTGACCACGGCATACCGGCCCGCGGATAAAGGTGCGCACAAAGTATTCAGCGTTATCGAGCATAAATTGATAGCGCGCGACTGCCGGGATAGCCTCAAAGGTTTCAAACGGATTGGCACGCCCGCGTGGCCCGTAACCCGGCAGTTTGGTGGCATGCCAGTCGCCGCTGTAGAACAGCTGCTTGACCCGCGCCAGCTTATGCGCCCCCATCGGGTAGGTGATATGGGTCTTGTGCACGATCACGCCCTGCACCGGCTGCAAGCGATAGTAAAACGCCGTGCCCGGGTCATCGTTGGGGCGACGGGTGGCGATCAGGTCGACAGGTTGCCCGCTGGGCGTGCGCGAGCGCACCCATTGGAAATAATGCCCCGGCACACCGTTGTCAAAATAGGTATGGGCAAGAAACAGATGCTCGTACAACCAGCGCGCCACCAGTGCTTCGGTGGAACCCGGACGGTTGAACAGCTCTTCCCACTCGGCAATTTGCGCAGCCTCGACCGCTGTGGGCTTGATGGCCTGCTGATCAACTTTAGCGCCCTGCGCCAGCCAGGTCTGCACGGTGCTGTATTGCTGGTCGGTCAGGCCGGTAACGGCCAGCGGCATACCCTCCCTGGGATGGCTCTGGGCATAGGCATTGAACTCACCGGGCGCCGGGCAGACGTTTTCGCGGTTCAGGCCCAGGACGATGTCTTCGGGCAATTTGGCATTCGGGGTCAACGGCGTGCTATGCCCCAGCTCCAGCATGCGGGCCATCAGGGCTGCTTGAGCGCCCTGGGCGTCGAGTACCGAGTAAAAGCCCTTGTTGCGCCATTCATTGGGGCCGCTGGCATCGTAGAAAATCCGCGTTGGTGCCACGGCATCCACCCGGTCGCCCTTGTAGACCGGTACCTTGCTGGCACCGCGGGTCGCGCCCTCTGCACTGCCGAGGTTGAGCTGGCAGGCCGCATCATTGCAGGCGTGACAGGCAACGCATTTTTCGGTGAGGATCGGCTGGATATCCCGCGTATAGGAAATAGCCGGGCTGACCAACGGGGCCTGTGCCAACGCTGTACTGCACACCACCAGCGTCACGGCGCTGGTGAGTAGGCGAAAAAACATGTGCCATTGTCCTGATATCAAAAATATGTCGCGATTCTACCTGTCGAACAAACGTCGGAGCATGAATCAAATTCATGTAAAACAGCAGACGCTCAAATCCCACGCAGGTTTGTTATGATTTCGCATCTTTTGCATGGCTCTAACAGGTAGTCCTATGTCTGACCGCAGCGCTCGTCTCCAAGCACTTCAGCAAGCCCTCAAAGAGCGCATTCTGATTCTCGATGGCGGCATGGGCACTATGATCCAAAGCTACCGTCTAGAGGAACACGACTATCGTGGCACACGCTTCGCCGACTGGCCGAGCGACGTCAAGGGTAACAACGACCTTCTGGTGCTCACCCGCCCCGACGTGATCGGCTCGATTGAAAAGGCCTATCTGGATGCCGGTGCCGATATTCTCGAAACCAACACCTTCAATGCTACCCAGGTTTCCCAGGCCGACTACGGCATGCAGGCACTGGCCTACGAGCTAAACGTAGAAGGCGCCCGCCTGGCGCGCAAGGTGGCTGATGCCAAAACGCTGGAAACCCCGGACAAACCACGCTTTGTTGCCGGTGTACTGGGCCCGACCAGCCGCACCTGCTCGCTGTCCCCGGACGTAAACAACCCCGGCTACCGCAACGTGACTTTCGATGAGCTGGTGGAGAACTACACCGAAGCCAGCAAAGGCCTGATCGAAGGCGGCGCCGACCTGATCCTGATCGAGACCATCTTCGACACCCTCAATGCCAAGGCCGCGATTTTCGCCGTACAGGGCGTTTTCGAAGAGCTGGGTGTCGAGTTGCCGATCATGATTTCCGGCACCATTACCGACGCCTCCGGGCGTACCCTGTCGGGCCAGACCACCGAAGCGTTCTGGAACTCGGTGGCCCACGCCAAACCGATTTCCGTGGGTTTGAACTGCGCCCTGGGTGCCAGCGAACTGCGTCCGTACCTCGAAGAGCTGTCGAACAAGGCCAGCACCTACGTCTCGGCGCACCCCAACGCCGGCCTGCCCAACGAATTCGGCGAGTACGACGAACTGCCGGCGGAAACCGCCAAGGTCATTGAAGAGTTCGCCCAGAGCGGTTTCCTCAACATTGTCGGCGGTTGCTGCGGCACCACGCCGGGGCATATCCAGGCCATCGCCAACGCCGTAGCCGGTTATGCTCCGCGCCCGATCCCGGACATTCCAAAGGCCTGCCGTCTCTCCGGGCTTGAACCGTTCACCATCGATCGCAGCTCGTTGTTCGTCAACGTCGGCGAGCGAACCAACATCACCGGTTCTGCCCGCTTCGCCCGGCTGATTCGCGAAGACAACTACACCGAAGCCCTGGAAGTGGCCCTGCAACAGGTTGAAGCCGGTGCGCAGATCATCGACATCAACATGGACGAGGGCATGCTGGACTCGAAGAAGGCCATGGTGACCTTCCTCAACCTGATCGCCGGCGAGCCGGATATCAGCCGCGTACCGATCATGATCGACTCCTCCAAGTGGGAAGTGATCGAAGCGGGCCTCAAGTGCATCCAGGGCAAGGGCATCGTCAACTCGATCAGCATGAAAGAAGGCGTCGAGCAGTTCATTCATCACGCCAAACTGTGCAAACGCTATGGTGCCGCCGTGGTGGTGATGGCTTTCGACGAAGCCGGCCAGGCCGACACCGAGGCGCGCAAAAAAGAAATCTGCAAACGCTCCTACGACATTCTGGTCAACGAAGTGGGCTTCCCGCCGGAAGACATCATTTTCGACCCGAACATCTTTGCCGTGGCCACCGGCATTGAAGAACACAACAACTACGCTGTGGACTTCATCAATGCCTGTGCCTATATCCGCGACGAACTGCCCTATGCCCTGACCTCGGGCGGTGTATCCAACGTATCGTTCTCGTTCCGTGGCAACAACCCGGTTCGTGAGGCGATCCACTCGGTGTTCCTGCTGTATGCGATCCGCAACGGCCTGACCATGGGTATCGTCAACGCCGGCCAGCTGGAAATCTATGACCAGATCCCGGCCGAGTTGCGCGATGCCGTGGAAGACGTGGTGCTCAACCGTACCCCGGATGCCACCGACAACCTGCTGGCGATTGCCGACAAGTACAAGGGCGATGGCAGCGTCAAGGAAGCCGAAACCGAAGAGTGGCGCAGCTGGGACGTCAACAAGCGTCTGGAGCATGCACTGGTCAAGGGCATTACCACCCATATCGTTGAAGACACCGAAGAGTCGCGCCTGTCGTTCAAGCGCCCGATCGAAGTGATCGAAGGCCCGCTGATGTCGGGCATGAACATCGTCGGCGACCTGTTCGGTGCGGGCAAAATGTTCCTGCCCCAGGTGGTCAAGTCTGCCCGCGTGATGAAACAGGCCGTGGCCCACTTGATCCCGTTTATCGAACTGGAAAAAGGCGACAAACCGGAAGCCAAGGGCAAGATCCTGATGGCCACGGTCAAGGGCGACGTGCATGACATCGGCAAGAATATTGTCGGCGTGGTGCTTGGCTGTAACGGCTACGACATCGTTGACCTGGGCGTGATGGTGCCGGCAGAGAAAATCCTGCAGGTAGCCAAAGAGCAGAAGTGCGACATTATCGGCCTTTCCGGCCTGATCACGCCGTCGCTGGATGAAATGGTGCATGTTGCCCGCGAGATGCAGCGTCAGAACTTCCACTTGCCACTGATGATCGGCGGTGCGACTACATCCAAGGCGCACACCGCAGTCAAGATCGAACCCAAGTATCAGAACGATGCCGTGATCTATGTCACCGACGCTTCTCGCGCCGTGGGCGTGGCCACGCAATTGCTGTCCAAGGAACTGAAACCGGCCTTTGTTCAGAAAACCCGCGAAGAGTACGTTGAGGTCCGCGAACGCACCGCCAATCGTAGTGCCCGCACCGAGCGCCTGAGCTACCCGGCATCGATCGCCAAAAAACCGCAGTTCGACTGGGCCGGCTACCAGCCGGTCAAACCGACCTTCACCGGTGCCAAGGTACTGGACAATATCGACCTCAAGGTACTGGCCGAGTACATCGACTGGACGCCGTTCTTTATTTCCTGGGACCTGGCTGGAAAATTCCCGCGCATCCTCACCGACGAAGTCGTCGGCGAAGCGGCCACGGCGCTGTATGCCGATGCCCAGGAAATGCTCAAAAAACTGATCGACGAGAAGCTGATCAGCGCCCGGGCAGTGTTCGGTTTCTGGCCGGCCAATCAGGTTAACGATGACGATTTGGAACTGTACGGTGACGATGGCCAGCCATTGGCCAAACTGCATCACTTGCGCCAGCAGATCATCAAGACCGACGGCAAGCCGAACTTCTCCCTGGCCGACTTTGTCGCACCCAAGGACAGCGGCGTGACCGACTACGTGGGCGGTTTTATCACTACCGCAGGCATCGGTGCCGAAGAAGTGGCCAAGGCGTATCAGGACGCGGGGGACGACTACAACTCGATCATGGTCAAGGCCCTGGCCGATCGTCTCGCCGAGGCCTGCGCAGAGTGGCTGCACCAGCAGGTGCGGACCCGCTACTGGGGCTACGCCAAGGATGAGCAGTTGGCCAATGAAGAGCTGATCAAGGAGCAATACAGCGGTATCCGCCCTGCTCCCGGCTACCCGGCTTGCCCGGACCACACCGAGAAAGCCACCCTGTTCAAGCTGCTGGATCCGGAGGCCGAAGAGATGCGTGCGGGCAAAAGCGGCGTGTTCCTGACCGAGCACTACGCCATGTTCCCGGCGGCAGCGGTTAGCGGCTGGTACTTCGCACATCCGCAAGCGCAGTACTTTGCGGTGGGCAAGGTCGACAAGGACCAGATCGAAAGCTACACGGCGCGCAAAGGGCAAGATTTGAGCGTGACCGAGCGCTGGCTGGCGCCAAACCTGGGGTATGATAACTAACAGGTAGCAACGCTTCCGACACCCTGCAGTCGCTGCCGGATGCGATCGATGACCAATCGATCGCAATGTCCGGCAACGACGACAGTCACTATGGGTTAATCAGGCTGCGTGGACAGCGTTGCGAGAACCTCTCCCGAGAGACGTTCACGCAAAAGTTGCTCTTCGCTGCGCTTGCGCTCATCCAGAGCGCCAAGCTCCTGTTGATACACCTCCCCGAGATCGGCATGTCGGTCTTCCAGCGCTTTATGCTCCACTTCAAAACGTTCCTCCAGAGCCAGGAATTCCTCTGGATACTGGCGCTTGAGGTAATTGATCCAGTAGCCCTGCAGGATCAACTGCTCCATAAAGGCCGGAGAATTTTCGGCTGCCTTTATTTTCAAATAAGCACTTTCAATCTCTTGCTCAGTGACTTTCGCCGCATGGCTGTATTGCATGCCCCTGGGCTGCGCAGGCAGGTCGAGGCGCTCGCTCAGGCTAATGCGATAGGCCAGTCGAACCTCCGCAGCGTCCGCTCCACGGCGTGATTGATAGGCAAATTGCGCGACCTCCTCCACTTGCCCCAAGCGAAACAGGCGCCGGCCCAGCTCGAGCAACGCAGGCCCTTCCTGGCCAGCCACCACTGAGCGCAGGGCATTGAACTCAAACACCTTCACTTCCAGATCGCTGAACAGCAGGATTCGACCATCGCCACAGGTCACATCGGAATGACCGATGATAAATAGCTCGTCGCGTAACTGGCTATCGGATGCAGCTGCCTGCAGTACATTCCAGACCCGCCGGGTCAGGCCCGGTCTGTCCTGGATATAGTCCTGGGTGAATTGCAGCTGATCCAGCAAATAGAACAGCCCCCTGCTCTCCTTTTGCGCCAGCAGGTCGTCCCAGATCACTGGCCTCGGCGAGCCTTGCGGCTCCCCCACACACCAGCGGGCCTTTTGCTCGGCCAGTTGCTCGGGTGTCAGGTGCTCCAGATGATCGAGGTTTTCGTCGACACCAGCGGCCCCGTACTCAGGCTCATCACTGCTGAGCGAAGCGTTATCGGAGAAGGCCAGGCCGTCTTCAATGTCCTCAAGGGAGCATCCGAGGTCATTGCCCGAAAAGCTCCTGTAGTCTCTTAAGGTTGCATAGCCTGATGTGGAGAGCAGGTTATGGGACAAATCAGTATGAGCCATCAATGCGTCGTTATCGCCCTCAAACAGCTCAACAGGGATCGTATCGATCTGGTTGTTGCTCAGGTTGAGGGTTCTGAGGGTCGGGGTTGTGAGTACCCGGGTCGGCCAGCGCATCAGCCTGTTCCCCCTCAGGTTCAGGGTTTGCAATTCGCTCATGCCAGTAAGGTCAAATGTGTCGAGCCTGTTGTAGCTCAGATCCAGCCATTCCAGGTGCGCCAGTGATTGCAACTGACGACTCAAGCCCTCCTCGTCCTGCAAGCGGTTGTGGGCAGCCTCCAGCCGGGTGAGGTTTTCAAGCGAGCCGATTCCCTCCGGCAAACGGGTCAGCTCATTATTATTGAGGTGCAAGGTACGCAAGCCGGGAAATTCGCGGATAAACCCTTGCGAGCCCCCGGCAGTAATGCGTACACCGCTGAGGTTCAGTGTGGTGATATGCGTCTGGAACACATTCAGCGGCGGTATATCCCCCAGGCACAGGTCCGAGAAGTCCAGGGTATGCACAGACTCGGGCTGCGCCGTTGTGACGGTCTCCAGCCCATCGCGCCAGGCCTGCATGATCCTGTCAGCCGCACGCCTGCGATCGACGGCACTGACCCAGCGTCCGCTTTCCCTGTGGCCCGGAATATTGATCCAGCCATTCAGGCGCTGGACCAGAGCGTCGTATTGGTGATTCCACTCGGCAAGCCGGGCGTCGATTTCCAGCACACCCATGCCACGGGCCTGCATCTGTTCAAGGTATTGCACTGCATCATGCAGGCTCAGATCGGGATGGATCCTTTGCAGCAGGGTGGTGCGGTTCAATTCCGGGGCACCGGGCTGAAATATCGGTGCGGGGCTCAACAAGACTTCATCCGTCTTCAATACTGGAGCGGCCGCCAACAACAGGTCAGGCCTGTCAGCGACAATGGCAGGGAAAAACTCGGGCGTTCCCCCGGTCCTGCGTGCTGCCAGTAATCCGATCGCTATATTGCCTGCCGTGTCGCGTCCCGAACGTTGGGCATAAGCCAGCAAATCGGCACAGCTTTGCGCATCCAGCTGGCAACCATTCAACTTCACCCCCTGCATCAGTGCCTCATGACCCACGAGAGCCGTCGCAGGGACCGTCCTGATTGCGCTGTTGCTCATATCCAGAAACCGCAACCGGGGCAGATCAAAAACCCCGGCTGGCCAGCTGCGAATGGCCGTATGACTGAGATCAAGCGACTCCAGCTTGGTCAGCGCCCCGATATCCAGCGCTGTCACCCGGTTGCCCTGCAGATTCAAGCGCACGAGCCCACGCAGGCCACTCAAGTGCATCTGCAACGAGGGGCTCATCACCAACTCGTTGTGCGCCAGGTTGAGGTCTGTGAGCTGGCGCAAATCACCCAGAGCATTTGGCAGCAAATCCAGGCCGTTGCGGCTCAGGTCCAACTCCCGGAGCTGGCCGAACGCCTGCAGAAACCGATCCA
Source organism: Pseudomonas sp. FSL R10-0056 (assembly GCF_009600105.1). NCBI lineage: Bacteria > Pseudomonadati > Pseudomonadota > Gammaproteobacteria > Pseudomonadales > Pseudomonadaceae > Pseudomonas > Pseudomonas sp. FSL R10-0056. The sequence continues at coordinate 38,993 of NZ_WIWL01000100.1, read as the reverse complement.
TTTCCTCGACAGCCACCTCCAGCTCGCTCAAGTTAAGACGATGGACGTGGGCAAACGCCTGCCCCCCCGGCACAGGTGGCAGAGAACTGATTATTTCGTCTGCCAGATCCAGCTCCTGATTTACAGTACTGACCCGCCAGGAAGGCCCGGCGCCAGCATCCTCCAACCCCAGTCGGGGTGAAATTCCAGCACGCCAGCAGCGCTGAATCTTGTCAGCCGCTTGCCTGCGCAACAGCGTTTGCGTCGTCTCAGGATCCTGAGATACCCAGGCCTCCAGAGCCTCGGAAAACCTGTAGTGCTCTTCATGCAAGCCGTTAACGCGCCGCATCAGCTCAGCCACGGCTTGTTCGCCAAGGATCCACCGCGCAATTACCGTACTGGCAAACAGTCGGTCATGGGGCATGAAACGGGTCAGGCAACCTGTGCAGTAAGCGATTGTCCATTTCTCCAGATCCACCGTTCGCACAGGATGGGTACGCAGGCGCTCGTAGGCTCTTATGGCCGTTGACGGCTCAATGCCTGACCAATCCAGAAGCAAGCCCGCCCATAACTGCTGATGTCCGGTGAACAGCTCATCGGGCAACGTTGTTATCGAAGTTCCAAACAGGTCCAGGGTTTCAAGATCAGTGAGATCCAACAGGCCTGCTGGCCACTGAACAAGTCGTCCTTTGACCTGCAATTGCCGCAGCCGCGGCCAGCCACTGACATCCAGCGTTTCCAGTGCCCCCTGCACAGACAGGCATTCGATCTGCCCAAGGGTTGTCAGCCGGTCCATGAACTCACGGGTCAAGCCCTGCCAGTCGGCTTCCAGTGACAGCTCGCTGACCGTGGGCAACTGCGCCAATGCATCGGCAACGGGCATCATCTGTGATCGCTGAAGGCTTATTTCCAGGCGCTCCACGCTGGGGAAGCGCTTGACAAATCCGGCATCGGGCTCGCTCACCATCAGGTCGGCGCTCAGCCGCAATGTCCGCACATGGGAAAAGTCAGCGTCCAGTACAGGAAATTCACTCGCCCAGCTAAGGTCAAATTCAAGATCCAGATAAGCAAAAGGTTCAATACGACTCAGTACACCCTCCCGCCAACAACCTACCAGCCTGTCAGCCGTCAAGCGCCGCATCCGTTGGTTAAAGGGCCCGTTGGCTGCGCTCGACCACTGCTCCAGTGTGGTACGCAATGTGTCCAGCTCACGTTGGCGACTGGCTAGAAAATCGAATATATGCTGGGCAGACTCTCCGTCGTCGATGCGCTTGCGCACATAGGCCTCGGCCTGTTCGTCGCTGATCTGCGGGCAAATATCGCGCACACGGCTTATCAACGACGGACTTACGTCAAAGGCTGCCCATTTGCCCGACAAGGCATAGCCGATCCGACCATTGATTCTCTGCAAGGCGGGTCTTGCTGCCACAGGATGCAATTTCAGCGTGCGGGCCATTTCCCTGCGATGCGAAGTGGCGTAGCGAGCCACTGCAGCCGGGCTGACGACGCTTTGACTGGCGCTCAGGTGCAACATTGCCTCAATGGCCAGACGCTCACTGTCGACATTCGCCAGCCCCGGCACATACAGGCCGGCCAGCGCCCGGTTCAAACGGCCCTGTTGCGCGTACTCACGCGCCAGCCGGTCCAGCCGCCTCGACCCCCGACCTGTCCGGCGCAGGCGTGCCACATCATTCTCACCGGCAAGCTCAAGCACTTCCTGAGCCGCAAACTCAGACAGCATGGGAAATCGTCGACGTACTAATTCGACATTGGCTAGAGCCGTCCGGCCTGTGCCGGTCAGACGGGCAAGCAGTGCGTGCTTGCCCGCTCTTGTGCCATCGACCAGCATGCCCAGCTCCCGCTCAACCCGGTATTGTTGCAATGTGTCCCTCAACAAAGCAGGCACGGGCAGGCAGTCCACATGCACCCTGCGCAAGGTTTCGTCACTGACAGCACTGATGTCGCCGATCTGCCCCAGTTCTTCATCATCGAACATGCGGGTCACGTGCCCCAGTCGACGCAGCAAAGTCGGGCGCTCCCATTGCAAGGGCTGTTCATGCTCGAGACGCCAGGCTCCTTCATGGTTATGCATGAGGATTGGCTGATAAGCATTTTCGTCGCTCGGATGCTTTATCCTCCAGGCATTAAGCTGCTGATCGAAGGCCTGCTCGTAGAACTGTCGGCCCACCTGGACCCAGGTTTTGCCGTCTGCCCGATACTGGCCCAGAGCATTGGGCTCAAGCCGGGTATTGAGCGGCAACTGGCATTGATAGGCCTCGATTTCGGGCCGCCACAGACGGGTTTCACCGTTGGGCAAGACGATTTGCCTGAACCTGTCGATCCCGGCGGACTCAGTCGCCAACCTGCCACTGGCTAAGTGGCCTGCAACCCCTGTTGCACCACTCAGCACGATATTCAGCGCAACGGACTCCACATGCGACCAGGCATCCTCGACATCGCCTGCCTGCCACGACTCGATGCCCTGGTAGATGTCCATACTCATCTGTAGAGCCATCACTGCCATCATGACCTCCCCTGCACCGGGGATTAAAAACGCTGCCACATTCAACACATCAAGACCAAGGCCAAGGTAGTCATCAAGACGCTGCTGCAAGCGCTTGCTGTCGGCATCGGCTGTGGGCACTGCAAGTGCCCGGGCATTGGCTTTGAGCCTGTCCAGATGAAGGGTATTGAGGGCCGTGAACAGCCCTGCTGATGACGTTTCGATGCTTACCAGCTCCAGCTTCAGGTCCACCTCATCAACATAATCTGCTGGCTCGATACCTCTCGGATCAGGCGTGGTCTTGTACAACTGATGATTCAATCGCTGCAAAAAAAGTGCGCCGTTCCCTTGGGGGACCAGACTGGCAAACAGCTGCTGATACGCGGGCAGACGCAAATTCAGACCCAGCTCATACTGAAATGCTTCCAGCGAGGGGTATTCTTTGAGTGCCGAGAACGGTGCCCCCGGGATATAGACCACCACGGGCTCAACCTCAGGTTTTTTCATCAGCGGCACACCGCTCAATCCGGTGCGCTCCCATTCCAGAACCGGCCACCTGGAACGATCCGGGCCGATAATCAACACCTCGTCCAAGACCTGGCCATAGAGCTGGAGCTGGCTGAACACTACAGGTTTTGCATATAACGACACGCGCGGTTGCTCCTCCAGCAACGTACTGATCATGGCAAAACCAGAGTCAGTGATATGCCGTTGCAGCAGTGCCCGATGCAAGCGTACGGCCAGCAGTGCTTTTTGCGCCCGGATCATTAGAGCGCGCACCGCTGGTGGAGCAAAAACCGCCTGCAGATGGGCCTGGTACTGCTGCCCCAAATCCAGGGATCTGCACAGCTGTGAGAACACTTCGGGTGACATGGGTAATGTTTCGCGGTAAGCAAAACCGGGAACCGGCCGAAGACTTTCCAACTCCTGTCGGAATCTGTGTGCCACAACCCCAGAACCATGCACCAGGGTGTCCGACACAATGGCCAGTTGATCAGGGCCCTTGTCTGGCTGGAACCGTTCGACAGGCAAAGCGCCCTGCGGCGCCAACGCGCTAAGTTGTCCTGCGACCCTTTGGGAAAAATCTTCACTGCCGTCAAAGTTGAGCAAGGCAGCCTGTAACAGGCTGTGTTGGCGCACGGGCTGATTGCGGCGCAGATAAAACAGCCGGTCTGTGTTGACGTCCATTGCCCGGCCTTGGCCAAGGTGACTGTGCAATGCCTCCTGCAAGCGGGGCTCGGCAAACTGGGTGATCCCCTGCAGGCCTTTCAGTGCCCTGGCCAAGGCCTGATTGGCAGCCCGGCTGCGAGCCTGGCTGTCGAGCAGGGCCTGACGCAGCCACCGTGGTGCGCGGTCGAGCCCATCGGCTGCTCCAGCCTCTGAAGCATGCGCCGGAAACAATCCCGGCTTGAGGCGTTTGATATCTGCCACAGCGCTGTGTTTGACCCAGGCGGGTATTCTGGATTTTATGAAGGCTGCGTGGGGCCCCGGCCCCGAGACAATGTACGAACTTTCCATGACCGGCTTCTTCCTGAAACGCATGTGAATGAGCGCCTCAGTACAACCGACAGTGCCCGGGCATGGGTGGTAGATAGTTAATGGGCCTTGAAGTTGACTACGCTATGGGATGTAGCCGTTCCAACCTCAGACAGCCGAGGCATCTATGAACGATCCTGCCGACAACAAGCCGCCGAGCTTCTGGCAAATGCTGCACAGCGTCATGGCCGCTGCCTTTGGCGTGCAAAGCGGAAAAAACAGGACTCGGGATTTTTCCCACGGAAAAGCCTCCCATTTCCTTATCATGGGGCTGCTATTTACCTTGGTGTTTGCCTTGACCCTGTACGGGATCGTCACGCTGGTGGTTCATCTGGCGGGGGTTTAGGGAGGCAAATTGGCGGCGCGTACCTGAGTGCCGGGCACGCGAAGGCCTGGGGGCCATGCACAACGTTGGCATTGTTGAGCATGCCAACGGCAGCGAGGGCGGCGCCAGGTAATGTCGACAAGCTCTTTAGCGGCTACATCCGCCTGATCAGCCTCGACCTTGCACGCTTGCTACTGGTGGCTGACCCAGTACACGGCAGTAGAAACCACCAGAATGATCAGGAAGAAAATGGCCCATGCATCGACCTTGCTGTCGCTTTTACGCGCTTTGACTGGAGTACTCATCGCATCGCCTTTTTTCGGTTTTATGGGTGATTGCTTGAAGTCCTTAAAACAGTTAAGTCCAGCAATGCCCTTTCCACAAGCAAGGGATTGAGAATCAAACGCTTATAGTCGTTTTGGTTCTTTGCATATGCTTAAACATCACTTTTGCGCATAACTACAAACTGGTATCGTGCCCCGCTCCTTGGGGAGTGCGCGGCCGTGCGCGCAGATAAGCTGTTAGCAGCCTGAGAACAGGACCTATATGTACGTATATGACGAGTACGATCAGCAGATCATCGAGGACCGCGTCAAGCAGTTCCGGGATCAGACCCGACGCTATCTGGCAGGTGAGCTGAGCGAAGAAGAGTTCCGCCCCCTGCGCCTGCAAAATGGCCTTTATGTTCAACGCTTTGCCCCAATGCTGCGGGTCGCTGTGCCTTATGGCCAGTTGACTTCGCGTCAGGCGCGAATGATGGCCAAAATCGCTCGTGACTATGACAAGGGCTATGCCCACATCAGTACCCGCCAGAACGTGCAATTCAACTGGCCTGCGCTGGAAGACATCCCGGACATCCTGGAAGAACTGGCCACCGTGCAGATGCACGCCATTCAGACCAGCGGCAACTGCCTGCGCAACGTCACCACCGACCAGTTCGCCGGTGTTGCTGCGGATGAACTGATCGATTCGCGCCCTTGGTGCGAAATCGTGCGTCAGTGGACGACTTTCCATCCGGAATTCGCCTACCTGCCACGCAAATTCAAAATTGCAATCAACGGTTCGACATCTGACCGTGCAGCCATTGAAGTGCATGACATCGGCCTGGAGCCGGTGCTCAACGACGCCGGCGAAGTGGGCTTCCGTGTACTGGTAGGTGGCGGCCTGGGCCGTACCCCGGTAATCGGTGCCTTCATCAATGAGTTCTTGCCGTGGCAAGACCTGTTGAGCTACCTCGAGGCCATCCTGCGTGTCTACAACCGCTATGGCCGTCGTGACAACAAGTACAAGGCGCGGATCAAGATTCTGGTCAAGGCGCTGACGCCTGAAGTGTTCGCCGAGCGTGTTGAGGCCGAAATGGTTCACTTGCGCGGCGGTTCGAACACCCTGACCGAAGCCGAAGTGCAGCGTATCGCCAAGCACTTCGTCGATCCTGACTACAAAGCCCTGCCCGACTTCGGCGCCGAACTGGCCGAACTCGACAAGCAGCACCCGGGTTTTGCCCGTTGGCGCGTACGCAACACGTTGGCCCACAAAAAACCGGGCTATGTCGCCGTTACTTTGTCGCTCAAACCTACAGGTGTAGCCCCGGGCGATGTGACCGACAAGCAGTGGGATGCCATCGCCGACATGGCCGACCGTTACAGCTTTGGCCAACTGCGTACTTCCCACGAGCAGAACATTATCCTGGCCGATGTCGAAGAGAGCCAGCTGTTCACCATGTGGGGCGAGTTGCGCGAAAATGGGTTCGCCACGCCCAACATCGGTTTGCTGACCGACATGATCTGCTGCCCTGGTGGTGACTTCTGCTCCCTGGCCAACGCCAAGTCGATCCCGATTGCCGAATCGATCCAGCGCCGCTTTGAAAACCTGGACTACCTGTTCGATATTGGCGAACTGGATCTGAACATTTCCGGTTGCATGAACGCCTGTGGTCACCACCACGTCGGGCATATCGGTATTCTCGGCGTAGATAAAAAAGGCGCCGAGTTCTATCAGGTATCCCTGGGTGGCAGTGCCAGCCGTGATGCCAGTCTCGGCAAGATTCTGGGCCCGTCCTTTGCCCAGGACGCCATGCCGGATGTGATTGAAAAGCTGATCGACGTCTATGTTGAAAAACGTACCGAAGACGAACGTTTTATCGATACCTACCAGCGTATCGGCATTGACCCTTTCAAGGAGCGCGTCTATGCAGCGAATAATTAAGAACAACCAGGTCATCGATGAAACCTGGCACTTGCTGCCCAAGGAAACCAGCTTTGACGAAATCTCCAACTGCGACGACTTGATCGTACCGTTGGTAATGTGGCGCGAACACGGCCACGCACTAAAGGCCCGCGACGGCGGCCTGGGCGTGTGGCTGGACAGCGACGAAGAAGCTGAAGAGCTGGGCGAGGACGTGGCGAACTTTCAGGTTATTGCCCTGAACTTCCCGGCTTTCACTGATGGCCGCAGTTATTCCAACGCCCGTTTGCTGCGTGACCGCTATGGTTATAAAGGCGAACTTCGCGCCATTGGCGATGTTCTGCGCGACCAGTTGTTCTATCTGCATCGCTGTGGCTTTGACGCATTCGCCATCCGTGCCGATAAAGACCCTTACGAAGCGCTGGAAGGCCTCAAGGACTTCTCGGTGACCTACCAGTCTTCAACCGACGAGCCGATGCCGCTGTTCCGTCGTCGCTGATGCTGCGGCTGGCCCTGGTTACCCAGGGCCAGCGCCTGCATAACCCTGCGCAGGGTCAAGATTGCTCCTGCTCGAAAGGGTGTTTTTCAACTTCTTCACGGGTCAACTGGCTGATCAGTTCTTGCCTGGCCAGCAAACGACTTTCCCCTACAGCTTGGGTTTTCGACACATACTCCTGACTGGACAGCCTCTCCCTAGCCAGGTAAAGCCCCTGCATGCGTTCATGCAGCGGTGAGTCAACCGACTGAAAATGCTCGGGGTATTTCTTCTCCAGAAAGCGCTCCCAGAACCCCTGCTTTTCAATGTAAGCAATCCTCGCTTGCGCTGTATCCTCAGTCAAAACATACAGCTTGGCGGCTTCAAGCTGCTCGAGCGTGACATTGGCGACTCTTTCAAAAATCATGCTCTTGGGCCGCGCCGGCAAGCCAAGGTCAGCAGCCAGTTTGACCTGATAAAACATCTGTATCTCCAGCGGATCAACCTTTGCAATTCGCGCCTGCAAATCAGCCGGGCTGAGCCTCTGCGCCAGACGCAGCGCTTGTGCCGAACCCAAACGATAGGCCACACCCTGTTGTTCCTCCGCCGTCATGTTCGCCAAGGGCTCAGATGCAAAATCCGGGCTGACCTCATCGATCAAGCCCTGCAATTGGCGCACGTACTCTGATTGCTCGGCATGGACTGCAGCAATTCGCGCCTCAACAACCCCCTGTACATGTTTATCCAGCAGTTCGATCCGCAGAAGTCCTTGTGCCAGTTGCAGCAGCCCTGCTTCGGCATTGACCGAGCTTTGCGCAATAAAGATCCGGTAACGAAGTTCAAGATCCGAAAAAATCATCGGAATCCCATCGGCGCAGGTATTGGGATTGGCTGAAACCTCAAACAGCTGGTTACGTAATTCGCTGAAATCGTGCATGGCATTGAGAACTTGCCAGACCCGTTGGCTTAAACTTTCACGTCCATGCAAATACTGGGAGGACGCACTGAGGTCTTCCAGCACGCGAAAAAAATCACTCGACCCGGCGATATCCCTCAAGCTGTTCCATACACGCGTCTCTGAGAACGTTGGCCGGGACGCCCAGTGAAAGATGCCGCGTACCTGGTCAACATGCCGACGTCGCGGAGCAATACCAAAACTGATGCCGTACTCTCGCCGATAATTATCAAGGCGGCGTAACGAGTCGGCACTCAAAGGATTGTCATGCAGGTGAGTAACACTATTGATCGCTGTTCTGCCAGGTGACAAAACCTCCAGTGGAATGCGACTAATATTGTTGTCACGCATATCCAGGGTCTGCAGGTGGCTGAGCGACTCAACCCCTTCAGGCCAAGTCAGCAGACCACTGTAGCGTAGATACAAACGCTCAAGGTCAACCATGCGAGTCACCGAAATACGCCTGCCCAAGGGATTTCCCGTTAAATTCAAAGATTTCAACCGGGTCAGTCCCGCCAGAGCCGAAGCGGTTCGCCCGCTCAATACAATATGATTGTCCTGCAAGTTCAAGTTGACCAATTCGGACATACCGGCAATTTCCACGGGCAACTCACTGAGCTGGTTACTTTTCAGGGACAGGATGCGTAAGTTGGGAAACTTTTCCAAAAATGAACCGGGAAACTTTCCATTGGGTGAGTTGCTCAAGTGCAGTGCACTGACATGGGAAAAATCTGCCGATATCTCAGGCAAGCAATCAACTGGCCAACTATTGAGGTTCAGCACATATCCGGTGTGCTCACCCACGCTCACGGTTGCGGTCTGTCGGCGCCAGACGTGGAGCAAAGCCTGGCTGATTGCACGCTTGTCCTGGGTCGACACCAGTACCCGCGGGCCATTGCGCCGCTGACTCCAGACCGGCGACTCCACCCAGCGCTCAAGATCGTTACGCAAGGTTTGAAGCTCGGCCTTTAGCCTGACCAGTACCCGGGTGGTCAACGCAGGTGAAAGTTCAAGATGGTATAAAAACTGGCTGACCGTTTCCTCACTCATCAACGGAAAAAGATCCATCACAAGATCCTTTATCACCAATGGCCTGCTCGCTTGCGCGGCATGGCCTGAGCGACCGCTGAGCCTGTAGCCTGCCCGCCCATCGGCCAGGCGCATGGGCGATTTGAACCAGGGTTTAACTTGCTGCATCCCCAGCGCATTGGCACTTTGCGCGCGATGACCGGCCGCATGGGATGCAATTTTCCAGCTTAAAAACACCCCCGGGTCAGTGTCGGGAAGCCCAAGCGACATACGCGCGGAAGACGGCAAGGCTTTGGCCACACATCTGCAAAGATAGGGGCTGCTGTATATATCATCTGTGGCGAGGCCCAAAAAATGGTACTCGCCCGAGCTTTTAAAAATCTCCTGGCTGTATCTGGACAACGGATTACCTACGGAGCTCAGTACTTGACCTGTGGCTCTGTCGCGCAATAGCAAGCGCTGACTGGGTGGCCAGTCAGGCAAGTGGGTAAGGGTTTGCCATGCCAATGTATTGCTATCAACGTTACTTAGAGCCTCGAAATAGAGTCCCTCCAGTGCCCGGTTCAAACGCAATACCTGCGTGTAGCTGCGCGCCTCTTCCAGAATATGCAGCGGCAGGCGCCCGGTGCTCTGCACTGTTGCCATTTCGGCCGGGGCAAGTTGATCCATCAACTCGCCCATCACACTTGCCGGCAAACTCGGAAACTGTTTTTGCAACAGCTCCATCCGGGCTGTCACCACCTCGCCCCGTTTATACAGATGCGAGAACAGGTCAGACTTTGTAGCTTGGGCAAAGCGACCCAACTGGCGCGCCAATGCCTGTTCCTGTTGCTCAAGGCCATCGACAGATTGCCCCAACAAAACCTCGATTTGCGCCGAGGAGAAAGACTCCAGCGTGGTCTTGAGCAATTCTGCGTTCTTGATCTGGGCTTCGGTAACTTGCAGGCGGGGATGCGAAGACTCCACTTCAGGCCCGTACTCCATGACCATGGACCCGCGCATGTTCACCACGCGTAAAACTCTGTCCGCAGGCCAGCCATCAAGACGAGTCAACAGCTCCAGTTGCAATTGCGCAGTATCGGTAGACACTTTGCCCCCCTGCTGCATTTGTACGATGAAACGTTCGATCATTTGACTCAACTGCACGCGCCTCATGCTGTCTGCCAACGCAGGAGGTGGCGGCAGGTTATCCATGTGCAGCCTGCGCAACGCATCATCACTGGTATTGGATGCAGCCAGCACACGCTCGACCATAGCGTCCGATAACCCTTGGGCCGCAGGGCCCAACCGACGGAACAACTGCATGCGCGACATTTGCATCGGATCATCGAGTTCATGCGCCCACGCACCGCTGCCGTTATGCCTGACGCGTGGTGTGTAGGTGTACGGCTCGGTTGGGTGCTGGATATGACACCTTTGTGTCGCAGCATCGATTTTGACCTGATACACCTTGTCTTCCAGCTTGATAAACTGCTTGTTACCCATGCTATAGAGCCCTCGCGCATCGGGCTCGGCATCACCCAGCGCAAGGTTTGGGTATTGGTAGGGCCTGAGATCCGGCCGCCACAATCGTTTTTGACCTTTAACTGACGTGACTGCAACCAGTGCATCCACGACCGGCGATGGCCTGAGTGCTTTTGCCGCTGCAGTGCTGCTGGCAGCCAGCGCAAAATTCTCGGCAACATCGAACAAGTACTCCAGCGCGGCGGCACGGTCTCCCCGCTGCCACGCCTTGATACCGTCATACACCTCAACCCCCAGTTGCATGACACTGGTTACCAGCAAGATCTCACCCAGAACCGGGACAAAACCCAACGCAACCATCAACAAGCTCACCCCCAGATTCAAGAAAGAGGCCTGACGTGCCAAACGACTTTTAGAGTCTTCATCTTCCGTGGGGACGATCAGCAACCTGGCATCATCTTTAATCTTGGCCAGCTGCAGCCCCCAGGCAATCAAAAATGGATCGTCAAACTTGGGCAGATGCCGGGTTTCGGACATCAATGCAGGTTCATTGATGATCGGTGGGCGGCGTAACAACAACGAATCCCAGGTTATATTTTTCAAGTCCGTGCGCCGCATAAACTCGGCGCGGTAACGCAAGGGAACCAAGTGAAAGAAATACGTGGCAAAGACGCTATTTTTTAACCACTCGCGCAGCGTCGCCTTTAATAAATCAAACGACTCGAATTCGTGAAACGCCGTGCCGGAACTGTTCGGCAAATAAAGTATGCAGGGCTGCGCCTCTTCGGCCGGTTTTCTCTGCGGCCAAAAAACAATAACTCCGGGAACCTCAAAGCCCATGATTTGAAGCGTGCTATGACCTGAGTGAATATACGAAAAGAGAGCACCCGGCGGAATCAAAAAAGTCAATATATAGTTATATGATTGTGTCGTGACCTCCGCCTTCATATAGGCCACATGCAAGGCGCAGGCAAATTCCTGGCGCAGATTCTGAACAAATACAGCTTGCAACTTATACGCCTTTGAATTGGCATTGTCGGCAGGCCAATTATCATCCGCCGGTTCAAACACACGCGTCAAATGCCATTGATATTGCATACCCAGGTTCAGGTCACGGCAGATCTGCGCAAAACCTTCGGGCTTTAATTCGGCCTGTTCAATCTGCTGCGTACCTCTGAGTGCATAAATGCACGACCCCTGGTCGAAGCCGCCTTCAACAGCCTCAAAAGCCTCATAGTTCTGCAACGCTGCCTGCAGCAGGCTGTGATGACTGACGCTCGATACCAGGTTCAGCTCCAATGACTCAGGTGTGAACTTCTCGGGCAAGGCAAGCTGGATCAGAGAATCAACTAGCCTGAATTGTTGCCGAGCAAAAAACAGCAACAGATTACTCAACAAGCGAACCTGTTTTATGCCATACCTCTTGGGGTCAGCATCTGTCCAGCCACGTGCCTTCAGCGCCTCCTTGAGCAACGGCTCGGCGAACGACTCTATCGGCTTGATTTGGGCCAGCACGCGCGCGACCTCGCGCTGAGCCATTTGCCCTAATTTGAAACTGTTAAGTAATCTTTCGCGCAACGTCGGCGACGCATATTTAAACCAGGGTGCAAGCAACCCCGCAATATAGGTTTCATGCTGGTTTTCAACCGGCACATTCGCCAATCGACGGGCATAGTCGACAACGGATCGTTCAGACTCTGATAACGAATAACTAATAGCATCGGTCATGGTAAAGGCTCGATAGGGATTCGTGCCTTCAGCTTATAGACAACACTAAAAAATAGTCGGCTGAATACTTGATAAAGAATCAGGTTATTTATTAAAAAACATGCTTTAAACGATAATTAACTACCGCACCAGGCACAGACGCAGGCGCTGTTGTAACACTTACAACAGCGCCTGACTAATCACCAGAAACGTGATTGGGTCAAACGACTCCACAATGAGTCAACAACATGTTCCGCCGAACTGCTGGCAGCCAGACCCACACGCTCCTGCAAACTTTTGCGCTGGGCATAGTGCAGGTGATACAGCTGTGCATTCGCGGCCCGCTCGGACAAATACTCATCGCTGGTTTTCAATTCGTCGACCAGCTGTTTATCGACCGCAGCAACGCCCAGCCACACTTCGCCGGTCGCCACTTCATCAATCGCCAACTGCGGGCGGTACTTGGACACGAAGTTCTTGAACAGCTGATGGGTGATATCCAGGTCCTGCTGAAACTTTTCACGACCTTTTTCAGTGTTTTCGCCAAATACCGTAAGCGTTCGCTTGTACTCGCCCGCCGTCAGCACTTCATAATCAATGTCGTGCTTTTTGAGCAGGCGATTGACGTTGGGCAACTGCGCCACCACACCGATGGAACCCAGAATTGCAAACGGTGCACTGATAATCTTCTGGCCGATACAAGCCATCATGTAGCCACCGCTGGCAGCAACTTTATCGATGCAGATCGTCAACGGAATGCCTGCCTGACGGATACGTGCCAATTGCGACGACGCAAGGCCATAGCTGTGCACCATGCCACCACCACTTTCCAGACGCAGCACCACTTCGTCAGTCGGCCTGGCCAGGGTCAGCAAGGCAGTAATTTCATGGCGCAGGCTTTCTGTCGCCGAGGCCTTGATATCACCGTGAAAATCCAGCACGAAGACATTAGCCTTGGTTTCTGGCTGTTTTTTCAGTTTTTTGTCGGCCTTGGCAGTCTGCTTGCGCAGTGCCTTGAACTGGTCTTTGGACAGCAGCGATTGCTCCAGGCGTTCACGCAGGCCCTTGTAGAAATCATTGAGCTTGGTGACCTGCAATTGCCCGGTAGAACGGCGCCCTTTGCCACGCAATGCAGCAACAGTCACCAGCACCACCACAATGGCGACCACCAGAGTCACGGTTTTAGCCAGAAAACTGGCGTACTCGGCAAGAAATTCCACAGCCTCTCCTTGAAAACGATTGCAGCCCGAGGGTCAGGGCCGCGCAATGACAACCAGCATACCGACGCCAACCGGGGCCTGCCAGCCGTGAAACACCTTGATCAGGGGCATTGGCAGCAATTCAAACAAGCGTATGTTTTTTCATTGACAGCCACTTGCCATCCTCCTAACCTCGCCTGACTTTCAGTGCTCAGGAATGACGCGCACGTGGGCAGCATCTATTTGATCAGACATGGCCAGGCCTCCTTTGGTGCAGATGACTACGACAAGTTGTCACCACTGGGCGTGCACCAGGCGCAAATTGCCGGTCAGCATCTGGCCGAACTGAATTTGCGCTTTGACCGTTGCCTGGCCGGTGATCTGACACGTCAGCAAGACACCGCACGCCATGCCCTGGCACAACTGCACGCCGCCGGGCTGCCCGCCCCTACACTGGAAACAGACGCTGCCTTCAACGAATTCGATGCTTACGCCATACTTGATGCCCTGCTTCCCGGCTTGCTGCCGGACGAGCCAGAGGCCCTGACGGCGATGAACAATGCCGCCCACAATCCGGCCGAGTTCCAGCGCATTTTCGAACTGATCATCGAGCGCTGGCTCAGTGGCACTTACGATACCCCTGGACTGGAAACCTGGCTGGGCTTTGTCGAACGGGTCCAGCGCGGACTGAACAGCCTGCTCGACCTTGCCAAGGGCCAGCAGAACATTGTCGTGTTCACTTCTGCAGGCACCATTACGGCCCTGGTCCACATACTGACCCGAATTCCGGCCACCGATGCCTTCAAGCTCGGCTGGCAAATCGTCAATACCTCGCTCAGCCAGCTCAAGTTCCATGGCCGCGAGGTCACCCTGGCTTCCTTCAACAGTCATGTGCATTTGCAACTGTTGAAGACGCCGTCACTCATCACCTATCGTTGAGCGTCGGCAACCGTGGCCTTCGGGCCGCCGTACTCCACCCTATATAAGGATCGAACCATGACTTCTGTAGCTGATGCCGTTCAAGCAATGAAAGCCAAATTCAACCCAGCCGCTGCTGCAGGCCTGGACCTGGTTTTTGGTTTCCGCATCGATGAAGATAAACACTTCTCGCTGATCGTCAAAGACAGCACTTGTGAACTCAAAGAAGGTGAAAACCCTGACGCCCAGGTCACCCTGGTGATGGACGGCGAGACCCTGGAAGGCATCGTTAGCGGCGAAACCGATGGCATGCAGGCATTTATGGGCGGCAAACTGCGCGCTGAAGGCGACATGATGCTGGCCATGAAACTGAGCGAACTGTTCCCGGCCTAAGCCACACGCAGCACCGAAAACCGAAGCCCACGCGCTTCGGTTTTTTTTGCCCTGCGGTTTATTGAGGCAGTGGCCATCAAAGACGCTGATCCCCTGCTAACAGCCCTGCCTATTAAGGCAGCAGCCGACTTGTCGAGACCCGGGCCGCCCATTAGATTAGCGAATGTTGTCAGGCCTCAACTATAAACAGAAGAGATAAACATGGCGCTTACCGACTCGTCCACCCGCATCCGCACCGGCGAAGAACTCGACGCCAGCCGCATTGACCCTTACCTCAAGGCAAATATTCCTGGCCTTGTGGGGGAACCTGCGATCAGCCAGTTCCCTGGCGGCGCCTCGAACCTGACTTACCTGATTGAATACCCGGGTCGAGAGCTGGTGCTGCGCCGCCCGCCCTTTGGCCAAAAGGCCAAATCGGCGCACGACATGGGCCGCGAGTTTCGCATCCTCAATCAGCTCAAGGACGCCTTCCCCTACTGCCCCAGGGCCTACGCCCACTGCTCCGACGAAAGTCTGATCGGCTCCGGGTTCTATGTCATGGAACGGGTCAGGGGCATCATCCTGCGCTCGGATCTGCCGCAGGAACTGGCATTGGGCGCCGACGCCAGCAGAACCCTGTGCAAGAGCTTTATCGACAAACTGGTCGAGTTGCATCGCGTTGACTACAACGCCTGCGGCCTGGCCGATCTGGGTAAGCCGCAAGGCTACGTGCAGCGCCAGATCAGCGGCTGGAGCGAGCGCTACGAAAAGGCCCTGACCCCGGATGCACCCCATTGGCACGCAGTAAAAGACTGGCTGCACGCCAAAATGCCAGCCGACTACCCGACCCCGGCTATCGTTCACAACGACTACCGCTTTGATAATGTGATCCTAGATCCCGCCAACCCGATGCAGATCATCGGCGTGCTGGACTGGGAGCTGACTACGCTGGGTGATCCGCTGATGGACCTGGGCAACACCCTCGCCTACTGGATCGAGGCGGATGACCCAGCACCGGTGCAACTGATGCGGCGCCAGCCGAGCAACGCTCCGGGTATGTTGACCCGCCGCGAATTTGTGGATTACTACGCCGAGCGTTCCGGGATTCAGATAGACAACTACGATTTCTACTACACCTACGGCCTGTTTCGTCTGGCGGGTATCGTTCAACAGATCTACTACCGCTACTACCACGGCCAGACCGCAGACAAACGTTTTGCCCAGTTCATACAAATGAACGCGCTGCTGGAGCAGATGAGCCTCAACGTCATTCGCCGCTCCAGCCTCTAAGCCCCAGATAACAGGGAATCAACATGTCCAGGACTCAACTGTTCGACCTTGATGGCAAAATCGCTTTTGTTTCCGGTGCCAGCCGCGGCATCGGTGAAGCCATTGCCAGGCTGCTGGCCCAACAAGGTGCCCACGTCATTGTCTCCAGCCGCAAACTCGAAGGCTGCCAGCCAGTGGCCGATGCAATCATCGCCGAGGGCGGCAAGGCCACTGCCATCGCCTGCCATATTGGCGAAATGGAACAGATCACTAAGACCTTTGCGCGCATACGCGCAGACTTTGGTCGCATCGATATTCTGGTCAACAACGCCGCGACCAATCCGCAGTTCTGCAACGTACTGGACACCGACCTTGGCGCTTTCCAGAAAACCGTCGATGTAAATATTCGCGGCTATTTCTTTATGTCCGTGGAGGCAGGGAAGCTGATGCGCGAGCACGGCGGCGGCAGCATCATTAACGTAGCCTCGATCAACGGCGTATCACCGGGAGTGTTCCAGGGTGTGTATTCGATGACCAAGGCAGCGGTGATCAATATGACCAAGGTGTTTGCCAAGGAATGTGCAGGGTTCGGCATTCGTTGCAATGCGTTACTACCGGGGCTGACCGACACCAAGTTTGCCTCGGCGCTGGTCAGCAACGACGCCATTCTCAAGACCGCCCTGCAACACATCCCGCTCAAACGCGTCGCCGCCCCCGGCGAGATGGCCGGGGCTGTGCTGTATCTGGCAAGCGATGCATCGAGCTACACCACGGGTATCTCGCTGAATGTAGATGGCGGATTTCTGTCCTGATGCCAAGCGCTGCCACGATGATCTGGCAAGCCTCAGACAGCGTGAGCAGCACAATGCCTGCGGTGCAGGCAGCGTGGCGTATCACACCAAACCGGAGCACTATCATCGCGAACAGGCCCGCCGCCGCAGGTTATCCATCATCAGTGCTTGACCGGTCTCCAACGCTTGAACAGGCTGTTGTAACCACTTCTGGCCGTTTGCAGCAAAAGCCCACGCACCTCGGTCAGTGCCGATACCGCCCCTTTGGCAGCCCCCACCCAGGCCCTGGCCCGTGAACTTTGCTGCGCTATCGGCGAACCTGTGACATACGCGGCGATGGCCTCGATCCCGACCCCGGCCCAGTAAACCCACGTCTGATTGAACATCCTGCTCATGCCTCCATGAAACGTGGCCATCCCTGGCGGGATCTGCAGCGTATTCACGTGACGATCCAGCTGAGCAGATTGATGGCCCGCGCGAATGTACGTCCCCGCCGCCCCGTCATAAGCCTCGATCACAGGCGCTATATTCGGCTGCAGTGGCCCTGGCACAAACTGACCATAGACCGCGTTGGGAACAGTAGCCAGGCCATAGGCACCTGCACTCATCATCGTTCGCATGATTCTGGAACGTACCGGGGTCTGCCCCCAGGACACGCTGTCACCGTAACCTCTCAAGGTCTGCTGCAGGACTTCACGTGTAAGTGAGCGCACATGCCCCGCCAGCCTCACTCGAGCCACGGGATCCCAAACCTCATCAGAACCCGCCCCCTCGCTGGCACCTCGCATTTCAAAGCCCCTGTGCGTAACGTTTGCGGCAATAAAACCGATAAAGGGGCTCCAGTGAGTCAAGTTTGCAAAAAGCCCGGTACCCATGTGCATGACGGCCAGTGCATCAATGGCATTTACCGTACTTCGCAAGGCAACATTGAGCCCGTGAGTCGGTTGACGACCCTCAAACAGGGCCAGGTCGACCCCCACCCCGACAACATTACTGATCCAGGTTGCCAGCCCATCACGAATCGCGGCGGCACTCGAAGCCTGCCACCGCGACCTGATCTGCCTGGACAGCCCGGAGATGGCCGAGTGCAATCCGGCAAACCGGCCAATAGCCGCCTCCGAACTCAGCAGGCCCTGCTCGTCGACCCTGCCGACGGGATTGCCCTGCGCCATCGCGTACAGGTTCATGCCATCAATATCATCGCCCGGATCGGCGCTGACCCAGCGCGCCAGCCACGGTGCGTAATACCGCAAGCCGTAATAGTAGAGCCCGCTGGCATCGCGCTCCTTGCCCGAATAGCGAATAAATTTATAACGGGCTTCAAGGGTATTTTTCGTCGCCCACCAGGCAGTGGCTCCATAGGGGTAGTAGCTTTCCTGACTGAGTAACCGCCCAGAGCCATCCAGCTCCAGCATGCTGCAGCCCAGATGGTCCGAGAGGCTCAAACGCATGTGTTCGTTATCGATGCTTTCGGGGCGCCCCTTCTCCCACTGCAATATGCTCGCGCTATTGAGATCACCGACCACCATCAGCACATTCACCCATTCGCCCGTGGCGCTGTTGCGCCGGACTTCGAGACCGGGCAAATAATACACCTCTTCACGACGGGTCTGACGATGGCCATGGGACTGTCTGATTTTAAGCGCCCTTGCCCCGCTGCTGTCGTAGACATAGGCCTCATCATCGTTGGCACCGTCCTGGCGTGTGACACGGGTAACTCGCTGCAATTGATTGCGCAGGGTCCAGCTCAGCCACTGCCCCGGTTCGAGTACCTGCTGGTTGCCATTCGCGTCAAAGCCGCTTGCCAGCCCGGGGCGGGCGGGCAGCCCCGACTTTTGTTCAAGGCCGTGATTGCTGTGGTCAGCCACGTTCATCTGTCGCGTATAGCCAGAACCGTGGCTGGGCATGTGTTGCAGCAGGGCAAGATTGCCGCCTGCATCGTAGGTATACGACTGACGGTAGTTACGCATACGCTGACCGTTGGCCGCACCCAGGCCCGCAGCAACGGGCAGCTGCGGGCCATTGAGATTGCTGGCGTTTTCACGGCCCGTGGCTTCTATCAGCTGGTAGAGCGAGTCGTAGGTATAAGTGCTCAATGCTTGCAGCCGGGTATTATCAGACCACAGCACAGGTTGCGCTGCATCACGGATATTCAGCACATTGCCAACCCGGTCATAGACATAGTTCAAGTCCTGCAAGGCTTCACCCGGATTACTGGTGCGCCATGTTTTCAGTTGCTGCAGGCGGTCATCCAACGGGCTGTAGGCCAGGGCACGCACTACCCCGTTGCCCGACCGTTCAACTTCTATCTGGCCGCTCGCGTTATAGGATCTTTGCTGCACCACACTGTGCTGGCGACCGCTGCCGAGATTGACCATCACCGCAGCCAGCAGACCGTCCACATCATGGCGCATACGCTGCCGATTGCCCTGGGCATCGATTTGCTCAACCAACTGGCCCACAGCATCACGGCGCCATTGAGTGCGCCAGCTTCGGGATTCAAGGTGCTGCTCACGCAACCCGGCCTGCGGCGACCAGTTGGGCGCTTGGGATGCGTCACGTACGAATCGCCGTGACTGACTCGTCACCTGCCCCAGCAGGTCATAGCCCTCAAACCACAGCGTGCCGGCAGGGTCGTCATGACGGATCAGCCGGGCGCAGCCATTTTGGCGCGCATGCACAGCGCTGTTGTCGGCATAGGTCAGACGCTCGACACAATGCGCAACCTCAGTTCCGGCGCCCTGTTCGAATACGGCGTTCAGGCGCAGCAGTTCATCGTATTCCCAGATGCTGCGGGTACCCCGGGCATCCCAACTAAAGCGCAGTTGCCCGCCCGCCCCTGCCAGGCTGATACGCACGCCGCGGTCAACACTGTCGCTGCGCAGCAGGCGCCCCGACAGCGAAGATCGATTGCGCTGATTGGGCACCGTAGTCGGATCTTTACGGCGCAATGCCACCAGACGCGGATCCCACTGTTCGGTCAAAAAACCGCTGGGGCCAAACACCTGGCGGCTGATCCGCGCTTCAGGTTCCTGCGCCGCAGTGCGCCGATGACAGGCCACCGTGCAGATGGCCAGCCCGCGAGGGTCATAAGCGGTTAGCAAGGGAGTATGGCGATGCAAGGCTTGGGGCATAAATCAGCTTCCTGAACTGCACAATAATTAAAAAGTGTAGTGATCAGAATGCTTGCCCCACGGGCCAGAGCGGACAGGCTTTGTATCCAGATAAGTTAAATTACAGCAGAGCCAGCCGTTTCAGATGGCTGCCGCTTCCCCCGCCTTACAGCGCGCTGCCTGATGACGTGCATTCACCGCTATCAGGCAGCGCTCGGCCTCTTGCACCATCTCGTCGATCAGGCTCTGGCAACTTTTCAGTTCGCCAATGGCAGCGGCCACCTGCCCGCTGGACAAAATCCCCTCATCCGGTACGCCATCCACCATCGAGCGCTGCAACAGCACCGGCTGATTGGCCGCCATCACCGTCTGCGACAGCGCAGCAGGGTCTTCTTTTATTGATTTGGCAAATACACCGAGCATATGCCCAAGGCTCATGCCGGTGTGTTGCTTCCAGTGCCAGGCGCTGCCCAGGGCAATGCGCAGGCGGCCAAAGGCACCGGCTTTTTCCAGACGATTGATAAAAGCGTTTTCGATCATGCGGTGGCGCATGCCATCCACTGCCGTCGTCACGCGAATCTGCTGTGGGTCGGTCACTTTCACGTAACGCTCCAGCGTCGCGATCGGGGTGGGCGATTCCTGGGTCATCAGGAACCGCGTGCCCATGGCCACCCCGGCCGCACCTGTGGCCAGCGCTCCGGCCAGCCCGCGCCCAGTGGAATAGCCCCCCGCGGCAATCACCGGCACCCGCACCGCATCCAGCACCTGCGGCAGTAAAATGGTGCTCGGCACGCCCCCGGTATGCCCGCCACCCTCGCCGCCCTGTACGGTGACCATGTCCGCGCCCAGTTCCACGGCCTTGAGTGCGTGTTTAAGCGCACCCACGGTGGGAATGCACAACACCCCGGCCTTTTTGAAACGCCCGATGGTCTGGCGGTCGGGGCCGCGGCCATAGCTGACGGCTCGCAGGCGGTACTTGATGGCCAGGTCCACGCACTGCGCGGCGTTTTCCTGGAACATATGGAAATTGAGGCCGAAATTACTCCCCCCCGTGGCCTCGATCACCCGCAGGATTTGGCCCTCCAGCTGATCCGCCGCAATGGTCGCTCCGGCCAGAAAACCGAAGGCCCCCGCACGGGTACTGGCGATCACCAGATTGGCGTCCGCTACCCAGCCCATCGCGGTTTGCACAATGGGGTAACGGCAGCCCAGGGCATCGGTCAACGCCGTTTGCAGATAGTCACTCATCCACGCTCTCCCGCAGCACTCTTGTTCGCTTCAATCATGGCCTTGGCGTCATAGCCGCCCAGCTTGTCCCCGGACAGCAGCTCGTTATGGCTATGGGCGAAGTGATGCCAGGCAAACACCGCGTCCATCGCCGTACGCTTGCCCTGCAAGTCCTCGACGTGATTGATCGCCTGCTTGGTCAGGGCCAGGCCCATGCGCGGCTGTTTGGCGATGGCCGCTGCCAGCGCATAGGTACCGGCCTCCAGCCCTTCGCGGGTAAACAGGCGATTGACCATGCCCATCTGGTAGGCGCGTTCGGCGCTCATACGATCGCCAGTAAACAGAAACTCCTTGGCAATGCGCGGGTTCAGTTCATAGGGGTGGGCAAAATACTCAACCCCCGGAATGCCCATGCGTACCACCGGGTCCTGAAAAAAAGCATCGTCACTGGCCACGATCAAATCACAGACCCAGGCCAGCATCAGCCCGCCGGCAATGCACGCCCCCTGCACCATGGCAATGGTCGGCTTGGGCAGTTCGCGCCAGCGCCGGCACATGCCCAGGTACACCTCTTGCTCGCGGGCATAGAGGTACTCGCCGCCCGGCTTGTTGGTGTGGTCCCACCACAGGCTGGCGCGCTCAAATTCCTTGTTGATATCGCGCCCCGGCGTGCCGATATCGTGCCCTGCGGAAAAATGCTTACCATTGCCGCGCAGCACAATGACCTTCACCGCATCGTCATTGACGGCACGGCGCAAGGCGTCGTCCAGGGCGTAGGTCATCTGTGAGTTTTGCGCGTTATTGACGGTCGGCCGGTTCATGGTCAGCGTGGCGATACCATCGGCCACCCCATAAAGCACCGGGTCCTCGGTTTCATACACAGCGGTGTCAGCCCGCTGCACAAATTCGCTGTCGCTGCTCATATGAACTCCTGGCCATCAGGCCTGACGAATGCCGGGCGGGTTGCCCTTGAGCGCAGAGGCGCGATAGTCATGGGGATCGAGGCGGCGGATCAGCGCCAGTTGCTCCGGCGTCGGCGCCACGGTCTGCTTGAGGTCGGCGGCCTTGAGCAGCGGGAAACCGGTTTTCTCCTGTACCTCTTCAAAGCTCACGCCCGGATGCAGGGAACGCACCTGCACGGCCCGGTCCGGTCCGCCGAAGTCCATCACACACAGGTCGGTGACGATCAGGCGGATGTCCATCAGGTCGCTGCGCATGCCCTCTTCCCAGCGCTCGGGCTTGAAGCCGACACCCGAGACCATGTCCACTTCCCCGGCGACAAACGCCCGGGTGTTGTGCGACGGCACGAAGAACGAGTTGATATGGTTGATGCTGTTGCCCGGCAAACCGCGCACCCCGAGCATTGCCACCTTGGGCTTTTGGTAGTCGCCAATGCACGACAGGTTGGTCTGGCCCCAGCGGTCGATCTGGGTCGGACCGATCATGGCGTGGCGACGCCCGCCCCACACGCACTCGAACACCCGCTCGAACGACAGATAGCCCGAATAACGCGGTACAAAATCTCCACGCGGCCCCAGGGGGATAGGCTCTTCCACCAGAAATGCCTCGCTGTCGGTCATCAACAGTTCCGGGCTATGGGTCAGTTTGGCCAGGCTCGCGCCCAGGCGCGGGATTACCCCCAGGCCCGAAGCAATCACTTCGCCGTTACCGCGCCAGGCTTCACAGGCGGCCACGATCAACAGTTCAGCCAGGGTAAATTCGCTAGTAGCAGTCATGTCCACACTCCTCAAAACACGGGCAGCGGCAAAGCGCTCAATCGATCGACCCCGCCATTGCTGGCCTGGTAGGCGCTTTCGCCCGGGGTCACAAACTCGGCTACATAACCTTCCCAGCCACCTTCTTCTGCAGCGCTGGCGCTGTAGCGTTTCAAGTGGCTAAGGTCCCAGCCGTAATCGGACGGGCAGGCTGTCGGATGCGCACCAAAGGGTGCATGCACCACGCCGCTGACCAGATAACGTTCGAAGGTGTTGAAGCGGGCCTGGGCAGCATCCAGGTTCAAGCGCTCCTCGATCCGCTCACAGGAGACAAAGCACTGTTTGGCGGCACGGGCATACAAATGATCGAAATAAGGATCGGGGCCCGTTACCAGGGTATTGCCCAGGCGGTCGGCAACGTTGACGTGCAAAAAGGCGATATCCAGATTCAGCGCCGGCATGGCCAGCAACACCTCGCCATCCGCATAGGGCGACTGCACCTGCTTGATCCCGGGGTTCAGGCGGCTGACATCGGTGGCCAGGCCACAACGGGTCGGCAAGAACGGCAGACGCATGCCGGCGGCCCGCAGGCCCCATTGCAGCATGCCCTCGTCCAGTTCCATCAGCTCCAGTTCTCCGGCCTCGCGGGCCTTGCGAAAGTAGGCTTCGAGCGGGATGGCATCGAGGGTGGCAAAGCCGAAAATCAGTTTTTTGACCTTGCCGGCAGCGCAGAGCATGCCGACCTCGGGACCGCCATAGGCGACCACGGTGAGATCCTTGACGTCAGAACGCAGGATCTCGCGCACGATCGCCATGGGCTTGCGCCGCGGGCCCCAGCCGCCGAAGCCGATGGTCATGCCGTCGCGCAGTTGGCCGACCACGTCTGCCGCTGTCATTTGCTTGTTCATGTAGTGCTCCTTACGACTGTCCTGCGGAGAAGTCATGGCCCCACAGGCTTACCCGGGTGAATTCAAAAGCGCTGTGGTCCTGCCAATCCACCAGCAAGCCGCCATAGCCATACTCCAGGTCAAAACCTGAAGGGGTTTTCATATAGAAAGAGGTCATGCGGTCATTCAGATGCTGGCCGAGGGTGGCCGATAGCTGTACGTCATGCGCGATGCGCCGGTCATGGGCGCGGCCCACTTCAGTCATCGACTCGACCTCGACCATCACATGCACGCAGCCGGACGGCACCGGGTACTCGGCCAGGGCCAGGCTGTGGTGACGGCTGTTTTTGCAATGCAGAAAATGGATGCGGATCGGTGGTGCCGAAGGGTCGGGACGGAAGTTGAAAATATCCGACAGTTCAAAGCCCAGCACATCCTTGGCAAACGCCAGGGTGGCATCGAAATTTGGCGCGGGCAGTACGGTGTGGCCCAGGCCCATATCACCGGTGACAAAACCCGGCACTCCCTGGGGCGAGACAAAGGGCTGGCAATCGGAGCGATGGCCCCAGCTCAATTCATGGCGGTTACCTGAAGGGTCGGTGACGTGCAGCAGTGCTTGCACACCGCGCTGACCGCACTGTTCGGCGCTGCCCAGGCGCCAGTTGACGTCGGCCTGATCCAGCACTTCGATCGCGGCGTTGAAAGCCTTTTCGCCGGCCAGCTCCCAACCGGAAGCCAGATACCGCGACTCACCGCCCGGCACGATAAGCATGCGATACGGACGCTCATCCATCTTCACGTACAAGCCGCCGGCGGGTGCTTCGCTGACCATCATCCCGAGCACGTCTTCGGCGTAACGCTGCCATTGAACGGGATCTGCAGACTCTGCAACGAAGTAGCTCAAACCACGAATGTCGATCATGTGCCTGCTCCTCAATGCCTGTATTTATTGGCTTGGAGGAGTATGGGAAGGATGGGGGTGGGGTTCATCGTCCGTTGAGACTAAAGCGCTCGGGTGGGGCGCCTTAAACCGGTGGGAGCGGGCTTGCCCGCGATGCAGGCGGCGCGGTGTGTCATTAAAACCGCGTCGATAGCATCGCGGGCACGCCCGCTCCCACAGGGCATCACATATACAAAATCACCAGTTCATTGATCACCGACGGCCGCTCGCTGCCCAGCACATGGGTATTGAGTTCCAGGGTCAGCTGAGTACCGCTTCTGACCCGCTCTACCCGCTTGACCCGGGCCCGCGCATGGATGGTCGAGCCCGCCGGCACCGGTGCCGGGAAGCGCAGGCGATCCGAACCATAGTTGACCATATTGGTGAACCCGGTGATCTCATAACCCAGGTTGAGTTTCATCCGTGACTGCAGGATCTGCACCAGCGCACCGTGGGCGATGGTCCCGCCAAACGGGCTTTGCTTGCGCGCACGTTCCGGATCGGTGTGGATCCAGTAATCATCCCCGGATAACTGGGCAAAGCTGTCAATCAGGCCCTGATCGACCACCACCTGGTTGCTCCACGGGCTGAACTCGTCGCTGACCAGCGCCTGCAGGCCCTCTTCGTCATCCAGGGCAATCTGGCGCACTGGCACTGCGGTTTCTGGCACCGGTTGCTCAACCGTACGCAGCGTCTTCAACGCCTCGGCATCCTTGTCCAGCCCGGTAAAACGCAGCAGCCGGTGGCCCTTGGCATCGACCTCGGCAAATACCGGTTGCAGGCGCATGCCCACTTTCACTTCAGACTCGTCCAGCCCGACCAGATTGGTATTGATGCGCACACCCTGATCCAGCTCGACCACCGCCAGTATCTGCGGCATTTCATCGGCAAAGTCCGGCAGGGTCGCGATGCGTGTCACGGTAAAGCTGTACAGCGTCGCGCCACCACTGACTTCACGCCAGGTCAGGGCATGGGTAAAGCACGCCGGGCAGTGCCTGCGCGGATAAAACACCCAGTGGCTGCATCGTTCACATTGCTGAATCAGCAGGCGCTCGGCCTTCAGGCCTTCCCAGAACGGTGCAGAAATCTCGGTCGGAACCGGCATTGGTTTGTTGTTCGACATCGGATTTATGCTCCCTGAAGTATCAATGCGCCCTGCTCACTCATCACCCCACCGGTGCCTGAGACATATACCGTGTCGCAGCGTTTGAGCTGGCGCTCGCCCGCTTCTCCGGCAATTTGCGTCACCGCCTCGATCACCTGGCTCATCCCCCCCGCCGCGCCGGCCTGGCCAAAGCTGAGCTGGCCGCCATGGGTGTTCATCGGAAAATCGCCGCGCCAGGTCAGGTCGTGTTCACGGACAAAGTTCATGCCTTCGCCCTTGGCGCAAAAACCGGCGTCTTCCAGGGTCAGCAAGGCGGTGATGGTGTAGCAGTCGTAAATTTGTGCCGCATCCACATCGGCCGGTTTGAGCCCGGCCATTGCGAATGCGCGCTGCGAGGCAGGCCCGATAGGTGTGTGCAGCATGTCCTGGGCATAGGACGGCGACTTGAACGCCAGGTGCTCGCCGAAGCCGGTGATCCACGACGGCCGCTTGCGCGCCCGTGCTGCCACCTCTTTGGAAGCGATAATCATCGCGGCGCCACCGGCCACCGGCATGACGATTTCCAGTACATGCAGCGGTTCGGCAACTTTTTTACTGGCCAGCACTTGCTCGATGGTCAGCGGCTGGCCGTAAAACATCGCTTCTGGGTTGTACTGCGCATTGGTGCGCTGATCGACCGCGATTTTTGCCAGTACCCGCGGGTCATAACCATATTGCGCGGCATAGCGCTGGGCGATCATCGCGTAGCCGGTGTTCTGGCCCATATGCCCATACGGCAAGTCGAACTCGGCTTCAGGTGCACCGAACGCTGTGCTGTGGCCGCCAAAGCGCATGGCCCGGGCCATCCAGCTGGCGTCTTCATCCGGGCCCATGGGCGCCATGCGCGCGGGCAGCACACACAGCACCGCCTGGCACAAACCCAGCTCAATCGCAGCGGCAGCGCGCCAGACCATGCCCACCGAGGTACAGCCGCCAAGGTCGACCACTTCGGCAAAATTCAGGCGCAAGCCCAGGTACTCGGCGGCCATGGCCGGGACGAACACTGAGGCTTCATGAAAATGCGGGCCATTGATCACCAGCCCGTCGAGATCCGATGCCTGCAAGCCGGCATCCTGTAACGCCCGGGCCGCCAGGTCAGCCACTTGTTCCAGATGGAACATGCGCGGGGCCGTGGCGTATTTCTCCGGTTTGTACTGAGCGCTGCCAACAATGGCGGCATGACCTTTAAGACCCATGGTTTTCTCTCTTTAAAAGTGCAAATCAGGCCGTTCCGTGGGAGCGGGCTTGCTCGCGCTGGCACCGACGCGGTTCTGCTGCAAAACCTCAGTGCCTGTATCGCGAGCAAGCCCGCTCCCACACAGGGGCAGGCAAGTCGTCAGAACGTGTATTTCATCGAGAACGTGGCGTAGTCACGGTCTGCCAGCGGGCGGTAGATCGGGTCGGGGGAGCCCAGGTACCCGATATACCTGAGCGATACTTCCAGGTTGCCCAGGTATTTGAAGGTGGTACCCGCACTCAGGCGCCTGTCCCCCGCCACCCCGGCAATGGTTCCCGACATCGGTGCCGCACCGCTGAATACGTTGGAGAAGGTGAACGGCACTTCAAGGTCCCAGCCCTGGAATACGCCCGGGTAACTGAACGAGGCGCCCACGGTGTAAGCGCTCGAAGAGCGGGTACGCCAGGCCGTGGCCGTTTTGTAGGTGTACTGATCGGACGGTTGCACGGACGGCACCAGCGACGGCAACAGGCCCACACCTTCAAGGTTCGGCGCGGCAGAGGTTTCGTCGGCGTGGTCGGCACGCACCGTGACAAACTCACCGGTCAGGGTGGTCTGGCTGGCCCAGGGGCGGTCCCCCAGGATGCGCATGGCCGACAACTGGAACTGTTGGCCCTTACCCTTGGCCGGCACCGGGCCCAGACCGGTATTGACCATCACCGGAGCACCGTCGCGATAAGACCACTCCGCACCAAGCTGGTACTCGCCAAGCTTGGTGGTGGCACTGATACCGGTGAGTTTGATGTCTTCAAAATATTTGACCCGGTAGCCGTTGGCCTTGTAAGCCAGGCCACCGGGGCCTGCCGGTATCGGGTCCCAGCCCACCAGCGCGGTGGCCGGGTTTTTGTCGTGGTACACAACATGGAACAGCGAGACTTCGAGGTCGGTAATCGGCCGGTAGCGGACCTGAGCACCCCACTGGCCGCTGTCGCGCGGCTCGTCGGTGCCCAGGTAAGGCACCTTGTTGGCGCCCATATACAAAAATTCTCGGCCCGGGCCGATCACGTCGGAAGTCGACAAAAAGCTGCCCACCGGCGGCAGTTCGGTGCCCTTCCACTCGTACTGCACATAACCGCCCAGGGTAATTTTCGGGTTGATCCGGTAAGACGCCGAGAACTGCCCCACCGGCAGCAGCACCTCTTTGACCTCAACCCCCGGCTGCGCGGCCTTGACCGCATCGGACGGGTTCTGCACGCCGTTGACGCCAGGGTAGTAAAGGCTCTCGCCCCAAGACTCGATATGGCGGCCGGCTTTTACATCGAGCAGGGTGTCGTTTTCGAAGCGCCAGCCGCCAAACACGTAAGCATCGAGCAGGCGCGTGCGGCCCCCGCTGTAGTAGCGGGTGTCACTGGTGAACTCGTCGTTGTCGCCGTATTTGTTGACGGTGGCCGGTGAATCGTTGTCATTCTTGCGGTGATACACATCGTCGTAAAAGGTACTGGCGCGCACCACCGCACCGTAGTTGTCCTTGCGCAGGATCATTTCGCCCAACGCGCCCACCCGGTTGGTGGTGAGGCTGTGCTGATCAAAGTTGCGGTTCGGATCATCGACGTTGACCCCCATCAACCGGCCGCTGGGATTGCCCAGCCGCGTACCGATGCCATAGCTGGTGGTGACCGACCAATCAATCGTGGTGCCGTCATCGAACTCGATGGTGTCCCCTGCCCACAGCGGGCTGCAGACCAGCGCCACGGCAACGGCCAGGCCACTGGCCTGGAAGTTGTGCGGGCGCTGCCCTGAACAATTATTGTTATTTTTATTGATCACTCTGCCTCTCCTGATTAGCGACTCGGTGGCCGCTTCGATGGGTTCAAGCGTCATTGCGTTGTGTTCAAAGCAACTCAAGCGGGTCGAACTTCACGACTCCTGTCGGGGCCTGTCGATAACGATGCAGCCCTCCTTCTTCCTCACGAACGAGCGCCCCCTCGGCCATAAGGTAATTGGCATGCGCCAACGTCTCGCCTAGCGCCATCAGCTCGTCGAAACGGCCTGACAGTTTCTTGAACAGCACCGCCATCATTTCCAGCCCGGTGCGCGGTTGTTCGCACGCTGCCAGCAACTGCTGCAAGTGCTGGCGATGGTGGTCGCGCAACTGGTCCAGGCGCAGATGCAGGTTGTAAAACGGCCGTTCATGGGCCGGCAGCACCAGTACGTGGTCGGGGATCGTGCGCAACCGTTCGATCGAGTCCAGCCAGTCCCGCAAAGGGTTGGCCTGAGGCTCGCTGACATACACGGCAATGGTGGAAGTGATGCGCGGCAACACCTGGTCGCCGGAGATCAGCAAACCATCGTCCGGCGCATACAGACAGGCGTGTTCCGGTGAATGACCGTTCCCCATCACCACCTCCCAGCGCCGCCCGCCGATGGTCAACTGGCTGCCCTGGTTCAACCGGGTAAACCCCGCCACCAGTTGCGGGCGAAAGTGCTCGCCCTGGATCAGCGGCAGCAACGCCGTCGCGCGCTCGGCGCTGAAGCCGGCCTTTTGATAAAAATCCAGAAACGCCCAGTCCGGTGCCGTCGCTCGCGGCGGGCCATGGTGCAGCGCTTCGAACTCGCCATGGGTCATCAGCACCGGGCAACGAAATCGCTCGGCCAGCCAGCCCACTACACCGGTGTGGTCACTGTGAAAATGGGTGCAAATGACCGCTTTGAGGGGCAAGCCAGCCATGGCTTCGACAAACACCTGCTCCCACACGGCGCGGCATTGATCGCTGTTCAGCCCGGTATCCACCGCCACCCAGCCGTCACCGTGACGCAGCAGATACAGGTTGATGTGA
The DNA here is from genome assembly GCF_009600105.1 of Pseudomonas sp. FSL R10-0056. Lineage (NCBI taxonomy): Bacteria > Pseudomonadati > Pseudomonadota > Gammaproteobacteria > Pseudomonadales > Pseudomonadaceae > Pseudomonas > Pseudomonas sp. FSL R10-0056. Next base: position 9,247 of record NZ_WIWL01000100.1, on the reverse strand, counting down.
TCGAGGCCAAACGGCAGCGGCATGCGCAGCCAGAGCACGCCGTCGGCCACTTCCTGCACCTGGCCGCTGGCCGGGGCCTGTGGCCAGGGGTAGCGCAGGCCGTCACGCCATTGATGGCCTTGAGCGTCGAGTTCACTCATGGCCAGCACCTGCAAACGGCAGCAGACCGTTACGGGCCAGCACTTGCAGGGAGTACGGCTGATAGGTGCGGCTACTTTCATCGCGCACAAATAGCGGATCGGCAAACAACTGCGGCGCGTAACCCTGGCGCTGCAAATCAACCTTGCGCAGCTTGAAGGTGCTGGTCAGGTCCGCCGCCAGTGTTACCCGTACAAACACCGGCGCGGCATAACGCGGCAAACGGGTTTGCGTCAGCTCATAAAAAGCCTGCGGGTCAAAGCTATGCCCGGGCTGCATCAAGATCGCCGCCATCCCCGCACGGCCTTCGTGTTCAGGCACCTGCACACCGTACACGTTGATCAGTTCAAGCCCCGGCATATCACTCAGGGTGTCGGCCACTTCCAGGGTCGAGACGTTCTCGCTTTTCCAGCGAAAGGTGTCGCCGATGCGGTCGACAAAATAGAAATAGCCGTCGTCGTCATAACGCAGCAGATCGCCCGAACTCCAGTAGGCATCACCACGTTGAAACACATCGCGGCGGATCTTGCTCTCGCTGGCAGCAGTACTGGTGTACCCCTCGAAACGCCCACCGCCTATCTGCGGGTGATCAACGATAAAGCCCATTGCCTCGCCGATTTCTCCCGGTTGGCACAACTGGTAAAAACCGTTTGCATCCCGCGGATGGCTGTCGCTTTCCACGTCGTAACGCACCAGGCGCAGATTGGTGCGGCTCCAGTCCGGCACGCGACCACAGGAGCCCACATAGTTGTCGACATTGATCAGGTTGGCGTTGGCTTCGGTGGCACCCCAGCCCTCGAACACCTGGATCGGGCCAAAACGCTCCAGCCAGCGCTGCCAGGATTCAGGCGTGAGCCCGGCGCCGAGCATATGGCGCAAACTGTGCTCGCGCTCACCGGTCACCACTGGCTGGTTGAGCAGGTAGCGGCAGATTTCACCAATGTACTGAAACACGGTGATGCGGTTGCGGCGCACATCCGGCCAGAACTCGCGCACGCTGAACTTGCGCCGCAGCACAATGCTCGCGCCCGCGCACAGTGCCGTGGACGTCACCGAAGTGGCCGCCGCGCCGTGGTACAGCGGCAGGCAGCAGTAAAATACGTCTTCACAGGTGGCCCCCAGGGTGACTTCCATCACGTCACCCGAGGACAACCAGCGCATATGGCTATAGCGTGCAGCCTTGGGCAAGCCGGTGGTGCCCGAGGTAAATATCAGCAGCGTGGTGGTTTCGGCCGTAATCGCCGCACGCACGTCACGCGCGAAGACCGTGGCCGGGGCAGCAGCGACGTGCTGTTCAAAGTCAATATCGACAAAGGCCGGCAGCTCGCCGTCAAAGGGGTTCAGTGCATCGTTGACCAGCCACAGCGGGACATCGGGCAAACCTTGAGTGCCCAGCAGATTGGCCAGGCATTCTTCGCCCACCACCACCGCCCTGGCCGCCGTGGATTGCAAGGCATGCACCAGTGGCTTGCCACTGACCTGGGTGTTGATAAACGCCACCACCACACCGAGCTTGACCAGCCCGAACCAGCTGTAGAAGAACTGCGGACGGTTCTCCATGGCAATCGCGCAAACATCCCCGGGGCGCAGGCCCTTGGCGTAAAACACATGGGCCATGCGATTGACCTGGGCTTCCACGGCGGCGTAGGTGACACGCTGCTCGCCGTCGATCAAAAAAGTCCGATCGGGGAATGCCCGGGCCTGCCCTTCAAGACGGTCGGCCAGGGTATACAGGTCCGCCGGTTTGATCTGGCCGCTGGCCGCAGAACGCAAATCCAGCAGTGCCTGGGTCTGATCACGGGGCACGGGCTGTTGTCTGACTGTCGTCAGGGTGCTGATGCGGGACATGTCGTTCATGGCGCCACTGCCTCGGCCAGCGGGTAATCGCTGTAGCCTTCCGGGCCTGGTGAGTACAGGGTCTTGCGGTCGAAGCGGGCAAGGGGCAAGCCCTTGCGCAAGCGCTCGACCAGGTCCGGGTTGGCAATAAAGTGCCGGGCAAACGACACCGCATCGCCCTGCCCGGCCTGCAGCGCGACTTGCGCCGACTCGCCGTCAAAACCGTCATTGAGGATCAGGCCGCTGCTGCAATGACGCTGGGCCAGGGCAAAGGCATCCAGTTCCGCCAGCGGTGAGCGCATGATATGCACATAAGCCAGGCCCATCGGCTCGGCGGCCTTGCACAGGGCAACTGCGGTGGCCAGCGGGTTTTCGTCATCGATATCGTTGAACGGATTGCCCGGGCACAGGCGCAAGGCGACACGCCCGGGGCCAATAGCCGAAGCCATCGCTGCCAGCACCTGCTGCGGGAAACGCACGCGATTTTCGACACTGCCACCGTACTGGTCTTCACGCCTGTTGCTGCCCGAGGCCATGAATTGCATCGGCAGATAACCGCTGGTGCAGTGCAGCTCGACGCCATCAAAACCGGCCTGGCGTGCATTGAGTGCGGCCTGACGGTAATCTTCGATGACCTGTTCGATGTCGTGCTGTGACAAGGCCTGCGGCTCGTCGGTATCGACCATGCCGGCAGTGTCGGTAAACAGCTGGGTGCGGGCGCGCAAGGCCGACGGCGCTACCGTGGCGGCGCCTGCCGGCTTGTTGTGGGCGCTGGCTGCACGGCCCACATGCATCAGTTGTAGCACAATCAGGCCACCTTCGGCATGCACTGCATCGGTCACGGCTTTCCAGGCGGCAATTTGTGCCGGGGAGTAAATCGCCGGGGTGCGACAGTAGCCCAGGCCACTGGCCGAGGGCGCCGTGCCTTCGGCGACAATCAATCCGGCAGAAGCGCGCTGACGGTAATACTCGACCATCTCGGCCGTCGGCACCCCGTGTTGATCGGCGCGGCTGCGGGTCATGGGCGCCATGACGATACGGTTGGCCAGTTCAAGCTCACCCAGGCGCACGGGTTCAAACAGAATGCTCATGGTATTTCCTCAGCGCACGCGGATTTTCGGTGCGCCGGCCCCACGGCGCAGGGTGGCAAGAAAGTGCTCGAGCGGAGCCGCTGTCGCCACTTGCGGCAGTTGCTCCTTGTCCGGGCGGCTGGCCCAGAACTCGGTCCACGACGGGAACAGATCGTGGAACGTACCGGCGTAGGGTTCGCGCCCCGGCCAGCGCATTTTTTGCGTGCCGATCGGCGGTTTGTTGAGGTCACTGGCGTACCAGTAGCACGGCAGGCGACGGCGGAAATACCAGCGCCCCTGCATGCGCTCATAGTCATCCCAATAGAGCATTTGCATGGTCACCCACTCGGGGCCGGTCTCGTGCTCGTTCTTGGAATACACCACGCCCACGGCATGGTCCGGGTCGGTGAACTCGATCAGGTGCTGGCCCAGGTGATGGGAAGTGCCGTGAAACTGGTCGCGTAACGTGTCGTCGACCCAGGCCTTGAGGTGCGCACGCCCGGTTTTTTCGCGGCCTACGCGAATGTCTTCGGCAAACAGATTGACGTGGGCATCGAGGTCTCGCATGTCCAGCGACAACGAATATTTACCAGCCAGCTGGCGGATCTCATCAATCGATTCCAGCCGATCGAGACGGGCTAACAAAGCGCTCTGTTCCATAAAAGGGTCCTTATTCCAGTACCGTGTACAGCTCGCTGCTGCGCCCGCCATCCACCGGCAGGCAAGCACCGGTGATGTATGAAGCTTCGTCGCTGGCCAGGAACAGAATGGCGTTGGCCACTTCCACCGGCTGGCCGACGCGCTTGAGCGGGATCAGTTTTTCGGTATTGGTGCGCGTCTTGTCATCGGTGAGCATGCCTGCCGTGGCCGGTGTCTCGACCACACCCGGGCTGACCACATTGCAACGGATGTTGTGGCTGGCACCTTCACTGGCCGCAGCGCGGCTGAAGTTGATCACCGCGGCCTTGGCCGCCGAGTAACCGGCCATCCACGGCGTACCGAACTGCCCGCAGATCGAGGCCAGGTTGATGATCGAACCGCTGCCCTGGGCGCGCATCAGGCCCATGGCCGTGCGTGTGCCCCAAAAGGTGCCGTCCACCGTGGTGGCGAAGTTCGAATGCCAGTCAGCGGTCGAGGTGCTGTCAATCGCGCCCCAGCTGTAGGCCATGGCGTTGTTGACCAGAATATCCAGACGGCCGTGGCGCTGTGCCGTTTCGCTGATGGCGCCGACATAAGCGGCTTCATTGCTGACATCGGCCACCGCGCATTCGGCGCGGCCGCCGCTGTCACGGATCTGTGCCGCGACGGCTTGCAGCGGCTCGATGCGTCGCCCGCACAACACCACCAACGCGCCTTCTTCGGCAAAGCGCAACGCCGTGGCCGCGCCAATGCCTGAACCGGCGCCGCTGATAATGGCAATTTTGTCTTGTAAACGAGTACCCATGATCTGCTCTCCCATTGCTATACGCGGTCTCAGATAAACGCCATGCCGCCGTTGACCGCGAGGTTCTGGCCGGTGATGAACGCTGCGTCATCGCTGGCCAGAAAGGCCGCGACGCGAGCGATTTCATCGGTTTCACCCATGCGGCCCAGGGGGATGGCCTTGAGCATGCTTTGCATCCAGTCGTCCGGAATGTCAGCCATCATCGGCGTGTTGGTCGGGCCGGGAACGATGGTGTTGACGCGAATGCCATTGCCGGCCAGTTCGCGCGCCATGCTGCGGGTCAGGCCCATTACCCCGGCCTTGGCTGCGCAGTAATGGCTCGGTCCTTCGCCGGTCAGGGCGGCGGTGCTGGAGATATTGATAATCACGCCGGGCGTGGCAGCGGCGAGCATCAGTTTCACCGCTTCACGACTGCAGAAAAACGGCCCTGTCAGGTTGACCCCGATCACTCGTTGCCAGTGTTCGTCCGGGGTTTGTGCGAAGGCATCGATGGAGCCGATACCGGCATTATTGACCAGCACATCGAGGCTGCCGAAATGTGCATGCACGGCAGCCATCGCGGTGGCGACCGAGTCGCTGTCAGCGACGTTGCAGGACACTGCCAGGGCCTTTTCGCCCAGCCCTTCAATGCTTTGACGCGCGGCATCGAGGTTGATGTCGGCGGCGACCACCTTGGCCCCCTGCTCGGCAAAGTGACGAACAATCGCTCGTCCCATGCCCTGGCCTGCACCGGTTACAAACGCCACTTTGTTAAGCAATTTCATCCTGTTCTCCCACCTGCCCGAAGTCGGCCCGCCGGTAAGCCCGGACGGTGTATGGGAGCAATCATTGACTGCGGCTAAAAGCTGAACATCGTCCGATGGGACTAAGCAGCTCAAGAGCGGATGACGACCGTAGCAGCTGACGAGCAGCCTAGTTCCTACGGCAGCTGCAGAAACACTGCAACTGTGGGAGCGAGCCTGCTCGCGAAGGTCGTTCGCGAGCAGGCTCGCTCCCACAATAGGGCTTGACCTGCAACAGAGTATCTACAGCTTTCATCCCCAGAGAGATTCTGTGCATGACCGGCTGGTCTAAATGGACGATGTTCCTCCAGCCGGTTCGTGGAATAACTCACTCACTAGAACAAAAACCGGGAGACCCGTCGTGTCCATACCCTTGCGCCCCACCTGGCGAACCCATTACGCACTGGGCGTTTTGGCAGCCATCTATATCTTCAACTACATAGACCGGCTGCTGATGGCCATTTTGATCGAACCGGTGAAGGCCGAGTTCGGCATTTCCGATACCGGTATAGGTCTGCTTTCAGGTGTGACCTTTGCCGTGTTCTACACCCTTTTCGGCTTTCCGCTGGGGCGCCTGTCCGATCGGATCGGGCGCAAAAAAGTCATCGCCTTCAGCTGTATTGCCTGGAGCGTCATGACCATTTTCTGCGGCTTTGCCGCCAGCTTTACCATGCTGGTGATCGCCCGGATCGGGGTCGCTATCGGCGAAGCCGGGGGCACCGCGCCGTCAATGGCCATGGTCTCGGACCTCTACCCGCCCGACCGCCGCTCGACCGCCCTGTCGGTATTGATGCTGGGCTCAAGCCTGGGGGCGATTTTCGGCCTCGGTCTGGGCGGCTGGATTGCCCAGCATTACGGCTGGCGTTTCGCTTTTGTGGTGATCGGCGCACCGGGGATTTTGCTCGGGTTGATCCTGCTGTTTACCGTGCGGGCACCCAAGCCGGCGATGCTGGTCAGCCCCAATCTGGTCGCGCAAGACCACTGGCTGGTCACGGTTCGCGAATTGTTCCAGACACCGTCCTTTCTCTGGCTGGTGTGCACCGGCGGCTCGGCGGCCATTGCCGGTTATGCCATCGGCACCTGGAGCCCGAGCTTCCTGATCCGCTCCCACGGCCTGAGCCTGCAGGACGCGGGCCTGCTGGCCGGGGTCGCAGGCGGTGCCGGGGCAACCATCGGCACCCTGACCTGCGGTATTTTGTGTGATCGCCTGGTGCGTCGCGACAAGGGCTGGCAAATCGGGGTGCCGCTGCTGGGCACGCTGATCAGCATCCCGTTCGGTCTGGCGTATTTCCTCTGGCCAGTGGGCACTGCATTTTATATGGGCAGCACACCAATGCCGACCGCGTTTCTGTTTTATTGCGTATTCAGCTTTTTTGGCACCTGGTGGGCAACGCCCTGCCTGGGCGCCATCTCCCATCTGTTTCCAGCCACCCGCCTGGCCCAGGCCACTGCAATTTTTGTAATGGCCATGACCCTGCTCGGGGTCGGTGTCGGGCCGCTGCTGATCGGCATGCTCAGTGACGGCTTTGCCCATACCCTGGGCAACGAAGGCCTGCGCTATGCCCTGGCTTCCTGTATCTCGCTGCTGGTTCTGGCCTCGGTGTTTCTGGCCATGGCCTTGCCGCGCTACCGCAACCACCTGATGAACAAGACCCCGACCCCAGCACCGCTGGCTGACGCGGCCACTGCCTGACAACTGGAGATTGAGTGATGACCGAACAAGACCTTCCCCTGCCCATCGGCCACTTTGTGACACTGGACAGCGGCCTGCGCCTGCACTTTCTCGACGAGGGCAGCGGCCCGGTCGTATTGTGGTTGCACGGCAGTGGCCCGGGCGCCAGTGGCTACAGCAACTTCAAGGGCAACTATCCGCAGTTTGTGGCTAACGGCTTTCGCAATCTGGTGGTGGATTTGCCGGGCTTCGGCCGCTCCGACAAGCCGGAAGATGTGAACTACGACCTGGCGTTCTTCGTCAACGCCATGTCGGGCTTTCTCAAGGCAGTGGGGGTCAAGCGCGCCACCTTGCTCGGCAATTCCCTGGGCGGTGCGATTGCCCTGGGCCTGGCGCTGGCTGAGCCGGAGCGCGTCGAAAAACTGATTCTCATGGCGCCAGGCGGTGTTGAAGAGCGCGAAACCTACTTCAAGATGATCGGCATCCAGCGCATGGTCGAGCTGTATAACGCAGGCCCGCTGGGCATCGAGCAAATGCGCCGGATCATGAGCCTGCAACTGTTCGACACCGCGCTACTGGACGACAACCTGCTGGCCGAGCGCGTGGCCGTGGCCGTGCATCAGCCGCGCAATCTGTTCAGCACCATGATGGTGCCCAACATGACCGAGCGCCTTGAAGAGCTGCAGGCACCGATCCTCGGGTTCTGGGGCACCGACGACAATTTCAACCCCGCATCCGGCGCGCTTAAAGTGCTGACCCACGCTCCCAATGCGCGTTTTATCATGCTCAATCAGTGCGGCCACTGGGTACAGGTCGAACACCGCGACATGTTCAACAAGGCGTGCCTGGAGTTCCTGCGCGGCTAACCGTATACCTGCATGACCTGCGGCTGCCTGCGGGCGGCCGTAGCCCTTCCAGACACCCGCTCGGGCTGAAATAACAATGACAAAATACCCTCAGTTACTGGCACCCGGTCGCATAGGTTCTCTTGAACTGCGCAACCGCATCATCATGGCGCCCATGGGCTCCAACTTCGCCGAGGCCAATGGCCAGTGTGGCGAGCGCATTCAGGCCTATTACGAAGCCCGCGCCCGTGGCGGCGCCGGGCTATTGATCATGGGGGTGTGCTCGGTGGCGTTTCCGGCCGGGACCGCCGAGCCATTCCAGGTCGGCGTTTCCAGCGATGACTTTATCCCCGGTTTGAGCCGACTCGCCGAGCGCGTCCACCAGCACGGCGCAAAAATTGCCATGCAGTTGCAGCACGCCGGCAAGACGGCAGTGCGCGACATGGCCGAAGGCCGGCAACTATGGGTGCCCTCGGTGCCGCCAGTGCTGCAAAGCGACATGATGGCCGCGCTGACGCCCGAAGAACTGGCCAACTTTGTCAGCTCCATGAAGCGTCGCGCCGAAGGCTCACCGATCCGTGTAATGGACAGCGCCGATATCGCGCAGATGATCGAGTGGTTTGCCAGTGCCGCCGACCGCGCCAGGCGAGCGGGTTTCGACGGTGTGGAAATCCATGCGGCCCACGGCTACATCATCGCCGGTTTCCTCTCCGGCTATTACAACCAGCGTGAAGACGAGTACGGCGGTTCGCTGGAGAACCGTGCCCGGCTGCTGCTGCAAATCATCGCTGCAATACGGGCCAAAGTCGGCCATGAATTTGCCGTATGGCTGCGCCTGGATGCCGAAGAACTGCACACCCCCGGCGGCATCAATCTTGAGGATGCCATCGCCGTGGCACGCATGGCCGAGGCGGCAGGTGTAGATGCGGTCAGCGTATCGGCCACTGCGCGCATCACCAGCGGCGTGGTGTTTACCGAGGCACCACTGGTGCACAAGCCCGGGGGGTATCTGGAATGGACCGCTGCGCTCAAACGTAGCGTGCAAGTCCCGGTGATTGCCGTGGGGCGGATCGAGCCGGAGGTCGGTGAAGCCGCCCTCAAGCGCGGCGACTGCGACTTCATTGCCATGGCCCGCAAGTTCCTCGCCGACCCGGACCTGCCCAACAAATTGCTCAATGATCAGGAAGCGAGCATCCGCCCGTGCATTTACTGCTACGTGTGCGTGAGCCAGATTTTTATCAACGAGCGGGTCAAATGCGCGGTCAACCCCATGACCGGCCATGAGTTCGAATACGTCATCGGCCCCACTGCCACACCCAAGCATCTGGTGGTGGTGGGAGCCGGGCCTGCCGGGATGGAAGCCGCACGCATCGCCGCGTTACGCGGCCATCGCGTGACCCTGCTCGAGCGCAGCGACCGCCTCGGTGGCACGCTGTTTTTCGCCGGCCTCGCCTATGCCG